>JAYUWZ010001145.1:0-5410 GCA_043753265.1 Verrucomicrobiaceae bacterium | reverse complement strand
TCGCCGGGGTGCTTACCTCACTGCTTGTGCTGGTTGAGTTCACGCTGATCACTTTCCGGCGAGAGCCCTTCACGCTGGAGTGGCCGGTCACCGTATGGCGGCATATCGCCGGCAGCGGGCTGGCCGCAATCCTCATCGCCCCCGGGCTTTTCTTTGCATTGAACTGGGTCGGGCGCCGGCTCGGCCATTTTGAACGCGTGCGAGTACAGGAGATGCCATGATCGAGAACACTCCTGAGATTCGAAACCCATGGATTTGGCTGCGCGTGCTGGTGGTCGCGCTCTTCATGCTGGCGTGCTTTGGCGCGCTGGGTGCAAAGCTCTACGTGGAGCAGGTCATCCGCCACGAGACATGGGCGGCCCGGGTGAAAAAGAGCTCGAACGTGACGGTGCGCATTCCCAGCGTACGGGGCGAAATTCGCGATCGCAACGGCATCCGGCTCGTGGCGAACCGCACGAGCTATGGGGTGGATTTTTACCTGCCGCAAATCGTCCAGGGATACCGCGAGCAGCACGGTAACAAGATTCCCCGGGTGACCTACCGGACGAACATCGAGGAAATGCCGAAGGACGTACAGGTGGCGGACGTGATTCAGATTTTGAACAGCTCGGTGATTTCGCGGCTCGTGGAACTGGACATCGCGCGCGACTACAATACGACGCAGGTCGATCGGCATTACCGCACCAATGCGGAGGTCCCGTATCCCTACCTCGACGAGGTGGACTTCGAGTCCGTCGCGCGCCTCTCCGAAATCGACGCCGCAATGCCCGGCGTGGAAGTGGTCCAGCGTCCAGTCCGCCAATACTATTTCGGTGCCATGGCTGCGCACGTCCTCGGCTACGTGGGTGCGCCGGAGGACATCAACAAGGAGCCGGACATCAAGGATTTCAACTATTACCAGCCGGACGTGGTGGGGCGTGCGAGCGTGGAGCTTTACTGCGATAAATTCCTGCGAGGGAAACCGGGCCGCCGCATCCTGGAGCGCACGCCCAAAGGGCGAATCGGCGGGGAAATCCGGAGGGAGCCTCCCGTGCCGGGGAACCACGTGTATCTCACGATCGACGCCCGCATCCAGATGATCGTGGAAACCGCGCTGCGTCAGGCGCAGGTGGGACGTGCTTCCGCCGTGGTCGTAAACCCGAGCAATGGCGACATCCTCGCCATGGCCAACGTGCCGAACTACGATCCCAATGTGTTCATCCCCAAGGCTAGCCCGGAAGTGCTGAAGGCGTTCGAGGACGACGACACCGATCCCTTGTTGAATCGCTCGATCCAGGGCTATCTGCCAGGCTCCACCTACAAGGTGGTCACGGCTTTTGCCGGTCTCCGGGCCGGCATTTCTCCGGACAGGCGTTTCAATTGCCCCGGTGGAATCGAATATGGCGGACGACTCATGAAATGCTGGATCGCGGAGCGCGGGGGATCCCACGGCATGCTCGATATGTCGGGTTCCTTGAAGCATTCTTGCAACTGCTACTTTTTCCAGGAGGCGAATGTCGCTGGGCTTCCTCATATCGAGGCGATCGGCGAGGCTTTGGGCCTCGGCCAGCGCTCCGGTCTGCCACTCTCCGGCGAGGCAAGCGGCATCCTGCCCGGCCCAAAATGGCTCACGGCCAAAGGACTGGAGCAACTTGCCACTTCGCGCGGACAGATCGCCAATACGAGCATCGGCCAGGGCATGGTGCTCGCATCGCCCCTGCAAATGGCCATGGTCTGCGCCACGGTGGCCAACGGGGGCATCAGCTATTACCCACGCATGATTTCCCGCGTGGTGAATGACAACGGGGAGGACTTGATGGGAGAGGATGGCAGGCTGGCCGTGCCGGTGGAACCCCGTGTGCGGGCGGATCTGCGCACGATGGGCCTCAGTTCGGAAGATATCGAAGTGGTGCGTCGCGGCATGTGGCGCGTGGTGAACGAGGCGGGCGGCACAGGCAGCAAGGCCCGCATCAAGGGCGTGGAAGTGGCGGGCAAAACCGGCACCGCGCAGTTCAAGCGCAAGGTGAACGGTGAACTCGTGAAAGACAACCGCGTGTGGTTCATGTGTTTCGCGCCCTACAAGCAGCCGAAATTTGTCGTCGTGGTGATGGTCGAGGGCGCGAAATCCGGCGGTGGTGTGGCAGCTCCCATCGCCAACAAAATTTTGAAGGAGGCGCTCGCGATCGAAATCGGGGTTGAGCCCACGGTCGCGGCAATGACGCCCGTGGCGGGAAGCTTCGAGCACATCGAGGAAATCCCGCTCAAGGATGACGGCACACTCAGCAAGGTCGTGGCCAAGGCCTATGCCGGCACCGACCAGCGCCCAGGCGACGACGAGGTTTCCACCCAAAACGACGACGCCCCCGTGGAATCCCGCAAAAAAACCGCCGCGCGTCCCGATGTGCGTGCCGCCGCTGACGAGCGCGGGCGTGTCGCCCGGCGCCAGCCAGAAAAAAAGCCCAATTTTTTCCAAAGACTCTTTGGTCCCCGCCAGCCAAAACAACAACCGCCTGCGGCCCCTGGCCGGGGCAGATAACCCTCACCCACCCAGTGCTACGCAAAATTGCTCAAACAACCATTTCCCTAATTCAAAAAGTGAAAAGACTCATCGGACTCGCCCCACGCCAAACTGGCAACAAACTCATTATCACCGTAGAAAAACTCGAAAAACGCGTCGCCCTCCTCGAACACGGCGTGCTCGAGGAATACAACGTTGAGCGCTCCAGCGATCGCAATATCGTCGGCAGCGTTTTCAAGGGACGCGTGAAAAACATCGAACACGGCCTGAAGGCCATGTTCGTGGATATCGGCTACGAGAAGAACGCCTTCCTCCATTTCTGGGACGCCCTCCCACTGGCCCTCGACGCAGGCGTCGAGGAAGTGGAACGTGGCAACCGGAAGGAAAAGAAACGCATCACCTCGAAGGACATCCCCAGCATCTACCCCGTGGGCAGCGAAGTGCTCGTGCAGGTGACGAAGGGACCCATCAGCACAAAGGGCCCGCGCATCACGACGAACATCTCGATGCCCGGCCGCTTCCTGGTGCTCATGCCGTATAGCGACCAGTGCGGTATCTCGCGCAAGATCGAGAACCCGCGCGAGCGCGAACGCCTGCGCAAGATTCTGCGCGATCTGGATATTCCGGACAACATGGGCGTGATTATCCGCACCGTGGGCGAAGGCCAGAAGGCCCGTTACTTCGTGCGCGACCTCGCCTATCTCGTGGAGCAATGGCGCGGCATCGAGAAGCAAATGTCTCAAAAGCGCGCCCCCAACTGCGTGTTTGAGGAACCCGATCTCGTGGAGCGCACCGTGCGCGATTTCCTCACCGACGAAATCGAGGAGGTCGTGTGCGACGACGAACTCGCCGTGAAGCGCATGAAGGATCTCGTGGCGCAGGTGAGCAAGCGCAGCGTGAACCGCATCACGCACTACCGCGAGCCTGTGCCGATTTTCGAGCGCTACGGCGTGCAGAAGCAGATCGATGACGCGTTTCACCGCCAGGTGTGGCTGCCCTGCGGCGGCTATATCGTGATCGATGAAACCGAGGCGCTCGTGGCCATCGACGTGAACACCGGCCGCAACAAGGGCTACAAGGATGTGGAGAAAACCATCTTCCAGACCAACATGGAGGCCGCGGACGAAATCGCCCGCCAACTCCGCCTGCGCAACATAGGCGGCCTGATCATCGGCGACTTCATCGACATGAAGAGCCGCCGCGACCAGCAACTCGTCTTTCAGAAAATGAAGGACAAGATGAAGCGCGACAAGGCGAAGACCCACATCCTGCCCATCTCGCCGCTCGGCCTCATGGAAATGACGCGCCAGCGCGCGCACGAGAGCATCATGGGCAGCGTGTTCGTCCCGTGCCCGTACTGCAATGGACGCGGCAAGGTGAAGAGCGCGACCAGCCTGAGCGTGGAGATTCAGCGCGAGCTGCACCGCGTGATGAAATACTACGTGGACGTCCACGAGGTGCGCGTACAACTCCATCCCCACGTGATGGAGCGCCTGCGCAAGGAGGACGAGGAATTGCTGGTGGACATCGAGCGCAAATACGCCGGCCGCCTCAGCTTCCGCCCCGACCCTGCCTACCATCACGAGAAGTTCACCATCCACGACGCCAACACCGGCGCGGAGATGAAGGTGATCTGATTTCGGATCGCTGAACACCAAACGAAAAGGCCAGCGCCTCCGAGCCACCAAAAAGTGGCAGAGGCGTTCCGCCTCTTTGTGGACATCCTTTGCAACCGGGGAGGCTTCTACCCTTTACTGGAGGACCTGCTTCAGTCCCACCAGAGAGTCAGCTTCATGTCGCGCACGAGTGAGCGCTTGAGCAGTTCAAAGCCTGCGCGCTCACTCTCAAGGTCCACTCCTGCGATCAGTTCAGCGACATCGGCGGCCAGAGGTTCTCCACTCTCCTTGGCTGCGTTCACATACTCACCGAAACACCCAAAGTGCTGTCCGATGACGTCGCTGCATAGTTTGTCCACATAGCCCACAAAAGAATCCAAGTCTTCCGGGAGAGTGATGAACCGGATTTCGACTGTGTCTCGTGTGGCCGATTCAACGACGAACTTGCAAAGGTTCTGCCAGTTCGTAATGCGTGCGATAAGGCGTTGAGTCGGCCACCTGCCTGCCTCCGTCTGGGCTTCGCGAATCTTTTCGTAGGGATCGATATCCTCATGAGGGAGCGGCCCGCCTTTGCATGCAGCCGCGCCCTTCAAGAGGGGGACGACGTGCGTAAAGTAATAACGGAGGACTTTTTTGGCCGGGGACCCTCCCACCTCACGAAGTTCCGCTGGCAACTTTAAAAGAGGATTCTCCCTCAGTTCCAAGGTTCGCAAGGATTTCATCTCAAGGAGGGCTGCCGAAAGACAATTCAAACTGGTATTGGCAGCGAAAAGTTCCTCCAATTTTCCCAGAATCAAAATCGAATCAGGTAAGGATCCTAGATTATTCCCACTGACGTCCAGGCTTTGGAGCGTCTTGAGATTACATAACTGTTGGGGAAATCCGATAAGTTGATTGCAGCGCAAATCAAAGCTATCGAGCTTTTGAAATTCGCCATAAGTTTTGGGTATGGAAGTGATTTGGTTGTGTGAGAAATCCAACCGCTTCAAAGATTTTACTTCCGGCAACCACTCTGGCAGGGCGACGAGCCGGCATTCTGACACCGAAAGCGACTTTAGCCGGGGAAGCGAACGAATCAGTTCGGGGATTTCTGTCAGTTCGCATCTCCACAGTGAAAGATTTTCCAGCTTCGGATGCTCTTTGATCTCATCGGGAACTGTGGTGATATTCAACTTCCTTAGACTTACATCCGTATTTTTGTAAGCAATTGAGTGCCGGATATCGGATATCGCGTATTCAATATCTTTCATATTTTCAATGGAGGGCGCAGAGCTTTGCTCTCGTTCAATTCTGGAAA
>JAYUWZ010001144.1:0-2477 GCA_043753265.1 Verrucomicrobiaceae bacterium | reverse complement strand
GACCTGAATGGTCGAATGCGACATCGCCTTTGGGCAGACGCCAGCGCCTGCCCTTGCCATCGACATAAAGGACGGATGCGGCATCGGCGGTGATGACTGGCTTTGCGATGGCCAGGTTCTTTTCCATCCACGCGGCGTTGTCGGCGTCCTTTGCATCGTCGGCCTTGCGGAGATTAAGCGAGGCATCGAGATCGTAGCAGCCTGCGGGGCCGCCTTCGGAAACGGCGAGCACGCGCAAGGTGCGCTCGGGCGATTTACGGGTTTGGAGCAAGCCGCCGATAACGTCTTTGGCGTCGGGCTGTGCGAGGCCGGCCATTACCGGAATTGCAGCCGTGCCGCGAGAGTCCTCGGCGCGGTAGTGGAAAAACGCGGTGAGCCCTGTGGCGTCGGTGCTGGAGGTGAGCCGCACCCATGCGCCTGCCTCGGCGGCGGGAAAATCCGTCCACGCGCCGCCTTTTGCGGGCACGGCGATGTCGCGCAGTTTTTTCCATGTGCCATTGCCTTTCTCATCCACCTCCAAGGTGACGGTGAGCGACGTGGCAGTGGTGTGGGTGAGTTGCAGTGAGCGCTTCGCAAAACCCGAGAAAAGGAACGGCTCGCTGGGCGTGCCGGCTTTCACGGCATCATTCAACCACACTGCGCCACGGCCCAGCGGCGGACCGAAGGAGTCGAGGTCGGAAGTCTTTAGGAACCACAGATTCGATTGCGAGACGCCGGGTGCGGCGATCTTGCCCTTGATGCTATCCGCATTGATGAACTCGCTCTTCGCGGTGTCGTCGCACCCGAACACCACGCGCTCGCCCCAGCGCGCGAAGTCGCCGATAACCTTCACATACGTGGAGCGCGGCGCGATGCCCGCAGTATTGGCCGCTGAAAAGGTGCGCGGAAATTTCCAGAAGGAGCCGTGCATCGTCATCAGCATCGCATCCTCACCGATGTCGCGGATGCGCGGCCACTCGGTATTCCAGCCATGCGCGCCGTCGTAGCAGTGACTTGCCTTGGGCAGGCGGTAGGCGCTCCACTTTCCGCCATCGAGCAGCATGAGAATGAGCGAGCGATTATCCCAGCCGATACTCCACAACGGCGCATCTGGCTTGCTGCCCTCGATGCCGCCCGGCCCCGTCACATCGGTGAATTGATTGCGCCGCACCACTGTCCATTTATCCGCCCTGCCGTCCCACTCCGCCAGCACGCCGGAGGGCACCGTGGGATTTGTACGCGCAGCGGCGGCGTGGTCGCCGTTATTGGCATACACGTAGCGGCCCTGAGTGGAGTAAAAGCCCTTGCCGTGGTAGCCGGGCAGCCCCGCCTTGCGCGCCGTGGTTTTGAGTTGCTCGTCGGCCCACAGTTCGGTGACGCCGAGCGTCTTTACATCCACCTCGTAAATCCCCTCCTCCATCGTCGCAAAAACGATCTTCCCCGCAGGGTCGGTGAGATGCCGCGCCAGTCCCGTGTGCCGCCCATACATGGTGGTGTAGGGAATGGTGCGCACGTTCCGCTTTCCGTCGATGACGTAGGGCCCGATGAAAAGCTGGTCCGACTCGCGGTGAATCATCCGGTTCGCCGGGGTGCCGCCGATGCTTTCCGGTCGGATGATTTGCTCCAGCGTCGGCGTGATTTCGTAGAGCTTGTCCGTGGACCCCTTCGGCAGATGCGGCCCGTACGTAATGACCCACAGCCGATCCGCCCAAGGCACTACCGCCCCCGTGCCGCACTCACCCTCCCCATTGAACATTGCCAGTTGCGGGTAAACGCCGGAAACGCTCACGGGCTCCTTTGCGTGGATGGAAACAGCAAGCGCGGCGATGGCCGGAAGGGTCAGGAGGTGCGGGAATTTGGTCATGTGCGAGAGGTAGGTTGTAGAAAGGCCCTCGCAAACGGCGAAGGCTGGCCGAAGGCAGCCATAACTATAGGGCGCGTAATTCACTTTTTGGACACTCTTTCAGCGCTGCTGGCCTACTATTTTATTCAGCGAAGGCAGATGAGCCGCAGGCCGCAACGGTTTCACCGCCAAGATTTACCACGATGGCGCGTTGCGCACATGATTGCTGATGCACAATGGCGAAAGGAGGTGTCGTGCAAGAGGAACAGGGTTTCAGTATGCGCCTCCCTTTGGGACAGTGCCATCCTCGTCGGGAATTTTCCCCTCGGCAAGGGAACCAAGGCCACTGAGCAAACCGTGGAGCCCCCAGATATCGAAAGCATCCCCTGGCTGAGACTTCGTTTTCAGGTAAGTAAGATAGTCATCAATGTCTTCGAAGACGAGGTGCGTTGGGCCGCAGCCTCCCCGGTAATGCCAGTGTTTGACGATTACCGGGCCCTTCCCCTCCAGTTCTGCCCTGACTGCCTCGATTTTTCCCGGATCAGTGATTCGCGAGCCTTCGGTGCTCCAATCATCCGGCGCATATCTGTTTGGTGACGGCATTGTAGCTGGCCTAGTCGAGGGGCGTCTCAAGGTCTGCTTCTCCAAGTGCGGC
>JAYUWZ010001143.1:0-2478 GCA_043753265.1 Verrucomicrobiaceae bacterium | reverse complement strand
GCCTCCTTGGTGGCCTCGCTGTCGTCGTAAGTGATGTCGCCTTTCAGCAAGAGCACCCCTTTGTTTTTAAAGGCTTCCATGACGGGAGCGGTATTCAGCACGGTTTCCTCCAAGGCTTTGCAGTTCGCACACCAGTCTGCCGTGAAGTCGATGAACACAGGCTGGCCGCTTTGGAGTGCCTCAGCGAGACGCTTTTTGGTGTAGGGTTCCCAGCCGCCCGATACAGCGCCACGGGTTCCGGCGAGCGCCTCTGTTTGGGATTTGGAGAACGAACCCTGAATCAACCCAAACCAGGCACCCAGCACGATGACGAGCGCCACAGGCCAGCGCCATTTTTTCTCATGGTATGCACCCACGAGCCAGCAGGCCAGGCCGACCGCCAGCAGGAAGTAGAGCGTGGTGCTCACTGCGCCCGAGCCGCGCGACCCAATGGAGTTGAAAAAGAAGACCACAAACCCCAGCAGCACGAACCCAATGAGTTGCTTGAAACGGATCATCCACGTGCCCGGCTTTGGGACGAAGCGCATCCATGAGGGATTCAGCGTGAGCAGGAAATAGGGCAGGCACAAACCCGCGGCCAATGTGGTAAACAATCCAAAGGCCCGGAGACCCGGCTGCGCAAAAGCCGCGCCGAGCGGTGCGGCTGCAAAGGGGGCCGTGCAGGAAAAGCCCATGAGTGTGGTGAAAAATCCATGCACAAACGCGCCACCCAAGCCTTCTTTCCTCGATGCATCGCTCAACTTGCTGGAGACGTCACCCGAGAGCTCAAGCTCGAACACGCCGAGCAGACTCAGCGCGAAAGCCATGAATATCGCCAGCACTCCCACAAGAAGGTAGGGATTTTGCAACTGCCAGCCTACGGTGAGTGTCACGCCCGAAGATTTCAAAAGGACTGTGGCCAGTGCGAGGAGGTAAAAAAAACCGAACACCCCCGCGCAAAATGCGAGGCCCAGATGGAAAATCCTGCGGCGCGAATTACCAGCTTGGGAGACGAATCCGACGATCTTCAGCCCAATCACCGGCAGAACGCACGGCATGAGGTTTAAGATGAAGCCGCCGATGAAACCGTAAAGAAGCAGCAAGGCGTAGTTATCCGCCTTCTTGCCACTTTTGACCGCCGCAAAGGGATCGAGCGCGAGGGGGGCGCTGGAGGCAGGCGCCTGCGTTGTGGTCGCCGGCTCTTTCTTGATTCCAGGAAGGGCAGGCGGCTCGCCGGAGCGTGCGGAGGGTTTACCAGGTGGAGGTGGCGCGACTGCACCGGGCTCCGGCTTTTTCTCCGGGGCCGTTGCCGCACCTTTCGCAGCAGCACCCACAAAGAATCCCGTGCGGGGCTCGCCTTCTTTTTCCAGAACAAGCAATCCGCCCCAACCCTCAGCAGTGACGTCCTCCCCAAAAGGATAGCTGAACACCCGCACTCCATCTTTGGTTTCGCTGCCCAGCTTTTCACCGATTTCAAAAGTGGTGAAGAAATCCGCAGGCGGGATGGGGAAAAACTCCGCCTTCACGCCGGGCAGGAGGCCGCCGACGCTCACTACCAGGCTCTTGTTTTTCGATTCAAACTTTACGTCATTTGTGGGAGCAGGCTCCGTCTTTGGCAGTTGAGGCACCCATTTCCCAAACAACCCGGCATTGGCCGGTGCCGCAGCACCCGGGGGAAGTGTCAGCGTCAGCGTGTCGTTGCCGACGATGCACGATTTCTCGCACACCTGCCACCGGATCTTCGCCGTGAGCTTTGCCTCACCCTCGACCTTTGCCGGAGGAGTGACTTTCACGAGGAAGAGCACCTCCTTGTCGTAGCCAAACGAAGTCTGCCCGTAGGAATCGCTCGCCGCGTGGGGGAGGGGAAATTCCACCGGCCCCGCCTGCCATCCCTCGGGAAGCTCCCACTTCACCTTCAGCGCAAAGCCGGGGCTGCCCGCCCACTGCCAGTAGGTGTGCCAGCCCTCGGCGATTTTGAAATGAAACCCTGCGTAGAAAGGCTTTCCCCCCTCGACCGCAGCGGTATCCGCGAGCAATGCGCGTGTGGTCAATTGCTCGCCGCCCGGACCCTGCTGGGCTACCGCCGAAGCGGCGGGCCAAAGGGCGAGCATGGCAAGAAAGATACGAAGTGTTTTCAACATAGTGGTGGGAAAAAGTCGGGCACTTAGCGCGCAAGAGCGAGGCGCTTCAATTCGATCGACTCCTCGCGATCGTTGCGGGATGCGGACTTGGCGACGCCCATGAGCTTCTGCAAGTCGGCCTCCTCCACTTTGCCAATCAGCATCATGGCGCGATCGCCCTCGCTCCAGCTTGCGGTCATGTAGCCTTTGATGCTCGCAAAGACAGGCTGCCCCTCCGGTGGCGACGCCGGAAGATTGCGTCGCGAAACCGTGACGAGATGAATCTCGCGTCCGTCGCCCATGTTGAAGCACACGATGGACATGGGCTCCCCCCGCCACATCGCCTTGCGGCAGCCAAGAATTTTGAACTGCCGGACGG
>JAYUWZ010001142.1:0-2481 GCA_043753265.1 Verrucomicrobiaceae bacterium | reverse complement strand
TTTCAGCTTGAGGACTTTCGCGTGCGAAGACTCGTCGTGCCGATTGCAAATCTGCCCCAGGCGCTGGAGGGGCTAACCATTGCCCATGTCACGGATGTGCATGTGGGGCGCTTTACCCGCGGCCGGGTGCTGGAGCGCATTGTGGAGGAAACGAACCGGCTCGATGCCGATTTCGTCGCGCTCACGGGTGACCTTATCAACGACTCGCTGCGCTCGCTGCCTCCTGCGCTGGAGATGGTGCGCGGCTTCAAGTCGAGGCACGGCGTCATCACCTGCGAGGGCAACCATGACCTCATCGAGAGTCGCACGATATTTTACCGGGACTCGGAAAAGGGGGGACTGCCCCTGCTGCGCAACGAAACGCACACCGTGACGGTGCGCGGGCAGCGTGTGCAATTCCTCGGGCTGCCGTGGAATCGCGATGGCGCGGTGCAGCGTCAGAGCGTGAAGGACCTGCTGGCAAAGCGTGAGGCCGATGCCTGGCAGGTGATGCTTGCGCACCATCCCCACGCATGGGAACACGCGGAGGGCGTGCCGCTCACGCTCGCGGGGCACACCCATGGCGGGCAGCTTATGCTCAATGAGAGCATCGGTTTCGGGCCGATGTTTTACCGCTACTGGAGCGGGCTCTACACGCGCAACGCGGATGCGCTGGTGGTTTCAAACGGCACGGGAAACTGGTTCCCGGTACGCATCCAGGCCCCCGCGGAAATCCTTCATCTCACCTTGCGCGCAGCCGCGGCTTAAGGCTCCGCCACCGCAGCGAGCGCATCGAGCAGTGAGAAGAGCGAGGGCTCCAGGGCAATCGTCTCCGGCGGCGGTGCAAGGATCTGAGCGGGCGTCTGCACGTAGCGCGCGGGGCGCAGATCGTCCGGGCAGGCTTGCATGAGTTCGTGGGATTCCACGTTCCATACCTCGATGTGAAACTGCAGGCCCACCAGCCGGTCGCCGTATAGAAAAGCCTGCGTGTTGCACGCCTCGCTGGAGGCCAGATCCTGCGCGCCGGGCGGAATGGAGAACGTGTCGCCATGCCAGTGAAACGCCATGAGGTGCTCGGGGAATTCCGCGAAGGGCCCCGGCCTTGATGTGAAATGCACCGGCCACCAGCCCAGCTCGCGCTCGCGATTGCGCGTTACTTTTCCACCCAGCACATCCGCGAGCAATTGGCCGCCCAGGCACACGCCGAGAATGGGTTTTCCGGCATCCACCGCAGCACGGATGAATGCCTTTTCCTCCACGAGCCAGGGATGCTCCTCATGCTGGTAGATGTTCATGGGGCCGCCCATGACGATAAGAAAATCAAAATCCTCCAACGCGGGAAGAGGATGCCCTGCGTCGAGAAACACGCGTTGCAGCGAGTGGCCTCGCGACTCAATCCAACCGAGAATTTTCCCCGGGCCATCCGCCCGAAAGTGCTCCACAGAAACGATACGCAACATTTTTACCCACTAGTTGAAATTGGTGCTAATTGCCAGCCGGATTCTGTCTTGTATACCGTCGCCCATTTCACTATCTCGACCACACATGTCCAGTCCGCTTATTTCCCGCCGTTCCTTTCTCCGCCGCGCCGCCGCAGGGGCCCTTGTAGCCCCCTGGGTCACTTCGGGGCTCCGCGCCCAGTCGCCCAATGGCACTGTGCTGCATGCTTCGTTTGGCTGCTCGGGAATGGCCATGGCGGATGTGGGAGCCATCTCCAAGCATGCAGCGGTGAAAGTGGTCGCGGGCTGCGATGTGGATGCGCAGCGCACCGCGGAATTTCGCAAAAAGTTCCCCGAGGCCCGTATCTACAAGGATTACCGCGAGCTGCTGGAGAAGGAGCGCGACCTGCAGAGCGTCAATGTTTCCACTCCCGACCACATGCACGCGCCTATCGGCATCACCGCGCTGAATCGTGGCCTTGCTGTGTACGGCCAGAAGCCCCTCGCGCACAATTTGCACGAGTGCCGCCGCCTCACGACCCTCGCACGGGAAAAGAAGCTCGTGACCCAGATGGGTATCCAGATTCACAGCAGCACCGAGTACCGCACGGCCTGCGCGCTGATTCAATCGGGCGCCATCGGCAAGGTGCGCGAAGTCCACACATGGAGCAGCAAGAAGTGGGGAGACAACGGCAGGATGCCCGAAAAGACCGAGCAGCCACCTGCGAATCTCGACTGGGAGCGCTGGCTGGGTGTGGCAGCGGAACGGCCATTCATTGGTGGCGGATGGTATCATCCCGGCAACTGGCGCAAGCGTCTCGACTTCGGCACGGGCACGTTTGGCGACATGGGCTGCCATATTTACGACCCGGTTTTCAAGGCGCTCGCGCTCACTGCCCCGCTCAGCGTGCGCAGCGAAGGGCCCGCTCCCAATGAGCACTCATGGGCCACCGACGCGGTGATTCACTATGTTTTCCCCGGCACTGCGTTTACCTCCGGGAGTGAGGTGAAGGTCGTGTGGTACGACGGCGATCAGCGTCCGCCCAAGGTCATCCAGGAACTC
>JAYUWZ010001141.1:0-5425 GCA_043753265.1 Verrucomicrobiaceae bacterium | reverse complement strand
TAACTTAGGAAAAATGTGAATAACTCCGTTTTCCGGTTTGTAAGTGCCTTTCGGAGAGAGGGTTGTGATCTGCGCGATTTTGAATCAGTGCTGGCTGGTAAAGTGCTTGATATAAGCGATTTATGTAATATTCCGCAAAATATGTAATTTCATAAGCGCGCCTCTGTCAGCCCTTGCGAAATATGTTGCTAGATATCTCGCTCTCAAATCCTACAGGCAGGCTTATTTCGGCGATGGCCATTGCCTGCCGGTAATTAGCCGTGCTCCACGCCCAAATGTGAAGTAGACGTAGGCCCAGTGGAAAAGCACTGCGAGCTTGTTGCGGAAGCTGACAAGAAAGATCAGGTGTATGAATAACCAAGCCAGCCATGCGATGAATCCCCCGAACTTCATCCCGGCGAAATCCGCGACTGCAGCGTGACGGCCAATGGTGGCCATGGTTCCTTTGTCGAAATATTCAAAGGGCTCTGTCCAGCCCCCGGCCATGTGTGCGCGGATGTTCTTTGCGACGTGGCTGCCCTGCTGAATGGCGACGGGTGAGAGACCTGGGAGGGGAGTTCCGGCTTTGGTGGCGAAGTGGGCCATGTCGCCAATCGCAAAAATCTCCGGGTGGTCTGGAATGCTCAGGTCCTCCTTTACGATCACTCGGCCTTGTCTGTCGAGGGGCACGCCCAGGCTGGCACCAAGGGGGGACGCCGTGTTCCCCGCAGCCCAGACCACAGTCTTGGCGGGGATGCGTTCGCCGCCCTCCAGCGTCACGCCGTCCGCATCCACTTGGTCGACCACCCGCCCCAGGCGCACCTCGACTCCGATATGCCGCAATTGATTCAGCGCGCTCTCGGAAAGTACCGGCGCGAATGCAGGCAGAACCCGCTGCGTGGCGTCGAGGAGGATCACCCTTGCCTGCGTGGAATCGATATGGCGGAAATCCTGCACGAGGGTTTGCCGTGCGATTTCCGAAAGGGCACCCGCCATTTCCACACCTGTTGGCCCAGCTCCCACCACGACAAACGTCATCGCTGCGCGGCCCTCGACTGGATTCTGCGTACGCTCGGCGACCTCGAATGCCGTGAGCATCCGGCGTCGGATTTCCAGTGCGTCGTCGATTCCCTTGAGGCCTGGTGCAAACTGTTCCCATTCCGGCCTGCCAAAATACGAATGCCGGGCGCCAGCTGCAACTATCAGGTAATCGTAGTCGATCTCCCCGCCATCGGTGACCACCACCTTCCGCGCCACATCGATCTTTCGCGCCTCACCAAAAAGAACCTCCGTGTTTTGCTGTTTCCGCAGAATCCTTCGCAGCGGCTCCGCGATGTCCGCAGGAGAGAGTGCGGCTGTGGCCACCTGGTATAGCAACGGCTGGAAAACGTGATGATTCTGCCGATCGAGCAATGTGACCCGTACCGGGGCTTTACCCAGTGCCTTTGCTGCCTGCAATCCCCCAAAGCCGCCGCCGATAATCACCACGCGAGGCAAATTTCGAAAATGAACGTTCATCGCCGTTAACGCATAGCAAATCCCTCCGTGCGATTGCACGCATTTCGAGTCTTTAGTGCTGGAATCCTTCTAACGACATCGCGCGAACAGCCTGAACACGATTGACCAGCGCGGCCAAGGAGAAGTATTTTCAGGCGCACTAGCGATCATGAAAACCAGCATCGTCCTCTTGTTCCTTTTAGCCCTTGCTTCACAGGCCTCGGCAAGAATCGGAGAAACCTTGGAGCAATGCGTCACCCGGTATGGCAAAGCCGTGGAATCGGGGGGCAGGAGCGCGGCGTTTAAAAATGGGGGTTACAGTATCACCGTGTCTTTCGAGCACAAGAAAGCGGTGATCCTTCACTATACAAAGGAAAAGAAGAATTCCAGTGGAGACAATGCCCAGCTTTCCGACGCGGATATCGCAGCCATACTCAAGACAAACGGCGGAGAGCAGGCCTGGGAAAAAGTGGAACGGTCCATGCCTCAGGATGGATGGAGAACGAAAGACAGGAAGATGTTTGCCGAGTACCTTTTTTCCGGGATGCTGGTCGTTTCCGCGCCAGAATGGACTGCCCCTTCGTTGAGAAAATAGTGCGTGTTCGCCCCTTGCTTTGAAGCAAAAGCAAGCGCCGCCTGCCCCTTACGGGCTGCCTTCGGCAGGCTCTCTCACTCCGTTCGAATGCCAGGCGAGTCCAAGTGCGCCCCGCGTTTACGATACCTTCCTTGTGCTATTTCACCGCAGCCTCTTTCGCAAAATCCACCGAATCCAGAGTCTTGCGGATCGTCTCGCTTGGCACCATTAGGGTCTCGATGCGGCCGGAGCGCGCGATGATGATTCCCACGACGTTACCGTCGAGGTCTGTCACCGGTCCACCGCATTGATTGGCCTCCAGCGGCAGGTCCGTTTGCACCACCGATGGGAAATTATCGCGCCGTTTGCTGATGGTGCTGCCCATTTCGTTCATGAGGTCAAAGCGTTGCTGTCTTTGCCCGCCCAGACCGGTCAGCGCGCCGCGATCGCCGAGCTGGATTTCCTTTTCCACGACGGCCTCGCCGCGTTGAAGTTTGATCTTCACCTTGTCGCCAGCCTTGCGCTCGCTCACGAGCCGGGTGAAGGAAAAGACCGAGTCTGGCTTTTGGCCGTCGATTTCCAGGATGCGGTCGTCCTTCTTCACACCCGCCGCATTTGCCGCACCGCCCGGCACGACGTCGCGGACTTTCACGCCCTTGTCGTCTGCGTCGAGCTGCACACCGAGAAAACCGCGGCCTTTGTTTTGCAGATTGCGAGCCGCCACACTCACCACGCCGAGTGAGAGCGGATCGGAGCCTGCGGGTGCCACGGCGGTGAGAAAGGTGCCTACTCCCGGGGTGGGAGTGGTGGCCCACTGTACGACGGGCAAATCGCTTGCCGTCACTTTCACGAGCGCGAGGTCGTGGTCATCCCATGTGCGGACGACTTTTGCCGCGACCCACACGCCTTTCACCTGGCATTCCAGTTCTTTCGCCTCGGCGACTTCGCTCGCCTTCGTGAGCATCCACCCGTCTGCGCGAACGGCAGTCGCCAGTGCCACGGAAGTTTTCTTTTTCGCTCCACCACGCAGGGTGAACGTTGCAGGCGCGGCCTTGGCTGTGCCGGGGCGCGAGCCGTCCATGAGTTCCTTGAAGTGCCCGTTCAGCTTTTCCTGAGTCTTGGGATCCATGAAAGGAACGCCCATGCCCTCAAGGCCAAACGGATTTTTCTCCTGCAACTTCTTGAGCAGATCGAGGAGGCCATTGCCCTTCATCTCGTCCTTGGGCACGCCCTGCTTTTCGAGCAGTTCACGCATGAATTTCTCGATGTCCTTGGAATCGAGATCCAGTTCCTGGCCGCCCTTCCCATCCTCCTTGCCATTATTTTTGAGGAGGTCTTCGAAATACTTCTCCAGCCCATCGGCCTTTTGGTCGTCACGCCCCGGGGCTGGATTTTGCCGGGGTTGCTCGATTTTAGAAGGTTCCGGCGCCTTGGGGGCCCCCTCCTTTTTGATCGCGGCGTGGACCCCGAAGGTTCCGATAATGGAAAGTAGAATGATGCGCTTCATGGTAGGCAAAATGGGTTACGGTTTTTCGGGGGCGTTTTCCTCAAGCCCGGGCTGGCGGGGCCTGGGGCGGCGGCGTTGCGATTCCTCAACTCCGAGGCGCTTGTTCATTTCACCGCGCGAGATGAGGGTGAGCTGCGCTTTTTGTTCAGTGCCGTCGCGTTGATACACGATCTCCACCTTATCACCGGGTTTCGAATTTCCAATCTGTTCGCTCAATTCTTCCGAGGTTTTCACATCGTCACCGTCGATTTTAATAATCACATCCCCAGCTTTGAGCCCGGCGGCTTCCGCGGGAGATTTCGCCGAGACTTCGGTAATCTTCACCCCGGTCGTGCTTTGCTTGTCAAAGACCGCACCCATCACAGCGCGGGCATTGCCGCCACGCCCCGGCATGAGTTCCGGCAACCCCAACACTCCCCAGCGTTCCCCGGCCAGCATGCGGTCCCATGAGACTTTTGCGGCCTCTGTCGGCGCGCAGCGATTGAATGCGAGGCTGGTGCCGATCGAGGAATGCACTCCGATTACCTTGCCCTCGAGATTGAAGAGCGGCCCGCCGGAATCACCGCCGATGAGGGTGGCGTCGCTAACGAGAAAGCCGCCCAGGTCCTTCGAAACAATGCGGCCGATTCGTACAGGGGGCGTTCGGCGCAAATCGTATCCGCCGGGGTGCCCCATGGCCACCACCACTGTCGTGGGCTCGAGGGCCTTGGAGTCACCGACTTCCGTGAAAACATAAGTGCCCGGCTGCTCGATTTTTGCCAGGCTCACGTCGCGTTTGTAATCCGACCCGAGGACTTTGCAGCGCGATTGCTTCCCGTTCGGGAAGACGACCACCATGTAGTCATTGCCTTTGGTTACGTGGGCGGCGGTGAGGATGAGCCCGTCCGCAGTCACGATGGTCCCCGAGCCGGCGCCGGGACTTTTCTCGCCGATGAGCGAAACCACCGAAGGCGTGTTTTTCTCCACGAGTGCCTTCACCCTGGCCTCCATCTCCTTCATTTGCTCAACCGTGTAGGCCCCGAGCGGCGAGGTGGTTCCGATTCCCAGCGAAAGCAGGGCGAATGCAAAACGAGTCATTTTGGACATACTTATTGCAGGTTAAGCGGCGCGGGGGTGTTTCCTTGTCTTGTATATTATACCCTGTGGCTGCACATTTCTTTTACAAAAGCCGCACCGGTGGGTGACACGAAGGCACGGCGTTGTCATATTGTGTGGGCACGCATGAAGAAGAGCGTCTGGATATTTCTGCTCGCTGTATTCCTGCCGGGCGCAGTGCTCGGCTGGCTGGCGCTGCGTGGGGTGGAGGAGCAGCAGATCATTTTCGAGCGCCGGACCGCTGAGCTCTATCAAAAGGAAACCGAGGCCCTCGCCGCTGCGGTGCGAGATACGGTGGAGGCCGAGCGCCGTTCATTTGGGGATGCCGTGCATCGCCTCCTGGCAAAGAACGACGCTCATGCCCTCGGCGCGGATTTCACCTACTCGCTGGCAGATGTGTGGCCGCGCAAGGCCATCGGCTTTGCCCTGAGCGAGGATGGTAACATGCTCTCTCCCACCACGAAAGCCGCCGCCAGCAATCCGGAAATGCGCGACTTCATGTGGAATAACGGTGGCTGGCTGTGCAGCACCGAGAAGGTGGTGGTTTACCGCGTGCCGATCGACAACAACCGCATGGTGGCGTCGCAATCCAAGAGCCCCGGCGACAATCGAGCACCCCAGGCCCAAGCCTACAATTACCAAGCCCGTGATGGTGCACGGCAAAAGGAAATGGCGCAGCAGCAGGGGATTGCCGCGCCCCCGTCGCAGCCTGCACCACCACCCGCGACACCCCAGCCAGTCGCGGGGCCTCAGGCCCCCGATCCTCCTCAGTC
>JAYUWZ010001140.1:0-2485 GCA_043753265.1 Verrucomicrobiaceae bacterium | reverse complement strand
GCTTGGAGATGATCGCATCCACCCCCTCGGGCCGTTCGCCTTCGCTGTTCATCACATCGCCGTATCCCGTCAGCAGCAGCACCGGCAGGCTGGGCTCCCGCTTCTTCACCTCGGCGGCGAGCTGGTCACCATTCATCTCCGGCATCGATCGATCCGTCAGCACCAGGTCAAATTTTCCCGGCTCAAAAAGCGCCATCGCTTCACGCCCATTCGCCGCTGATGCGATGATGTGCCCATCTTCCGAGAGATACATCGCGATCACGTCGCGCACCATCGGCTCGTCGTCGGCGAGCAATACGCGCAGGCCTCTTACCACTTTGGGGAGATTCGTTGGGGGAGGCTGGGTGGCTGCGGGCATTGTGGGGAGATACACGTGTACCTTTGTGCCCCACCCTTCGTCACTCTCAATCTCCATTTTGGCATGATGCCTGTGCAGGATTCCGTGGATAATGGCCATTCCCGTCGCACGCCCATCCCGCGACATCGCCGCAGCGGGGTTCTGGCACAGCTTGCGCGTGGGTTCGCTCATGCCCGTGCCATCGTCCTCCACGGTGATGCGCACCGTTCCCTCCGCGCGGGACGCCCGCACGGCAATCATCCCCCGCCGGCGGATCGCATGGATCGCATTGAAAAGCAATTGCGTGAGCAGTTCGCGCAATTGCGCCGGGTCTCCGTGAATCTGCTCGCTCGTCTCAATCTGCGTCGCCAACGCGATGGTCACGCCCGCCGCCAGAGCGTCGTCCTTCCACATCGGTTCCGTGATGGCCACCGCTCCCTCGATCAAATCCCGCACGTCCACCGGCCCGAACACTCCCGACTCCGCACGCGCAAAGTCGCGCACCCGCGCCACCGCTCGCGTGCCGGACTGCGCCGCCGCCTTTATCTTCTCCAGCGTCGCGCGCACCAGCCCGGTGTCGGCCAGGGAGTGTTCGTGCAGCAGCAGATGATCCGTGTAGCCCAGGATGGGCGTGAGCACGTTGTTGAATTCATGCGCAATGCCGCCCGCCATCTGCCCCAGCGCTCGAAACCGCTCCCGGCGCAATCGCTCTCCCTGTGCCGATTGCAACGCCTCGAGCGCCGCGGTGAGCTGCTGGTTGCTCTCCAGCGTCTGCTCCTCCGCGCGTTTGCGTTCGGAAATCTCCGCGTGCAGCCGCTTGTTCGCCTCGCGCAGCGCCAGGGTGCGTTCACCCACGCGGGATTCCAGTTCGTCCCGCGCTTTTTGCAGTGCGACCTGCCCGCGCTTGCGCTCGATCGCGTACTGGGCCGAGCGCAGCAGCAGGTGGTTGTCCACGTGCCCCTTTACCAGGTAGTCCTGCGCACCCTGCTGCACCACCTCGATGGCCAGTGCCACGTCCAAAATTCCGCTCAGCACCACCACGGGAATCTCCGGCGCGGCGAGCGATACTTTCCGAAAAGTATTCACCCCCTGGCTGTCCGGCAGGGTGATGTCCAGCATCACCAGATCATAGCCGCCCTTGCCCAGTTGCTCGATTCCCTCCGCCAGTGTGGAGACATGCTTCGAGGTAAAGCGCGGCAACTCCGAGGACCCCAGCAGCCGCGTGAGGAGGGCTGCGTGGTCCGGATTGTCTTCAATCAAGAGGACTGAGATTTCCGATGCCAGCATTAGTCTATCAACGTCGCAGAGACAGAGCCCGGCGGAAAATAAAAACTTTCAAAACGTTTAGTTGTATCCTTCGGCTACACTTTTTCCCAGCCTTCCTGCGAGGGCTCCGACTGGTCTTCGATGCCCCTGCATACCTCTTCACGGGCGGCGCAAAAGCATCCGCCAAGGATGATGACCGCCCCGGTGAAATAAATCCACATGAGCAGCGCCACCACGCTCCCAAAAGTGCCGTAGACACGGTTGAAATCCACTGCCTTGCCCGCGTAGAGGATGAACAGCTTTTGCAATCCCCCCAGCGCAAAGGTCACCCACAGCGCCTCCACCCAGACCTGCGAAAATTTGATCTTCCGCCGCGGCGCCACCATGTAAAACAGCGTCAGCGCGTAAAAGAGGAGCAGGGGAGGGAGCAGCGTGCGCGAGAGCCAGAATACCGTGTTCCCCAGCCCATGCATGAATGGCCAGTCTGGCCGGTGGGTGAAGTAATACTGCTCCGTGCCATTGATAATCGCCGGTGCCAGGATGCCCATGAGCAGCGCGCTCGCGAGGATGGCCGTCATCGTCATATTCTTCAGCGGCACCAGCCACCAGCTCAGCTCACGCGTTCCCCATGCGCGGTTTACCCCATGCACCAGCGCCTGGAAAAAACGCAGGGCGCACCACATCACGATGAAAAACGAAATAATCCCCGAGCCCAGCCGCGACCGCATGAAGCCATCCACCGTCGCCCGCACCTGCTCCGAGCTCCCCAGGTCCACTGCGATATATTCCGCCATGAGCCGGAATACGTGGTCAGTCGCCTGCTCCTGGTTTCCCAGGAATCGCGTCCCCACCGTGATGAGCAATACCGTAAGCGGCATCAGG
>JAYUWZ010001139.1:0-5431 GCA_043753265.1 Verrucomicrobiaceae bacterium | reverse complement strand
CTGCGTTTTTGCGGCGGAAAAGTAGCATTCTGCTGGGAAAAATGCGCCAGCGTTCCCTTGGCATGCCCAATGGTAACTTGCGAAGAGACGGCAGAGACATGCCGCTCGGAGAGCGCCATCCACCTCCGCTCCTCTCCACCACTCCTTTGCTTTCGCGCTACGCCCGCAGCAGGAGTGATACTTCACCTGCGGCTGAGCCCAGCGCGAGCAGGTCTGCGCGCGAGTTGCCGTTGAAGTCGCCGAGGGTAAGTGCTGCGAGCTTGCGCGCGGGCGTGTCCTCGAGTTCCAGCGCGAGCGATTTTGCAAACGTGCCATTGCCGAGGCCGCGCAGGATGCTGATACGGCCACCGGCTCCATTGGCCACCGCAAGATCCGTGGTGCCGTCGCCGTCGAAGTCACTTGCGACGAGAGCGGAGGCCTTGCCTGGAAGCGGGTAGGCGATGCGGAGCATGGGAAGGAATGCGCCATCGCCCTGGCCGAGCATCACGGCAACGAAGCGCGAGACCGTGGCGTGGGAGACCGCTGCATCCAGCTTGCCGTCGCCATTGAAGTCGGCGATGGCCAGGCTGGTTGCGCCCACTCCGGTACGGGTCAAGGCCTGGGGAGTGAAAGTAGCGCTGCCATCGTTGAGTTGCACGGCGAGCTGCCCGCCCGCATGCAGCACGGCGAGGTCGATATCGTTGTCTCCGTCGAAGTCCGCGAGTTGGATATCCTTCGGAAGCACTGCGCCCGTGGGAATGGCGGAACCTGCCGCGAATGTGCCGTCGCCATTTCCTTTCAGGATGGTGAGCTTGTTACCCGCGGTAATCATGGCTAGGTCGATATCGCCATCGCCATCGAGATTCCCTGCGCGCAGCACACCGGGGGTTTTGCCGGTGGTGAAAGTGACCGCATTTGCGAAATCGCCCGCGCCACTGTTGAGCAGCACGCCGACATTGCCAGTGGCCGAGTTGGTCACGGCGATGTCGGGGCCGTTGATGCCATCAAGATCGGCGATGATGACCCCCGTGGGTTTTTTGCCACCAGTTAGCTTTTGCACGGCGGGCAGAAACAAGCCGGAGGGCGTGGAAAGAAATACGCTCAGCGTGTTAGCCTTGCTATCCGCCGTAACGAAGTCGTCGATGCCATCGCCATTGAGATCGCCCACCGCAACGCTCAGCGGCCCTTTGCCCGTGGGGATGTCGAGCGGCGCCGCGAACGTATTTCCCTGCACTCCAAAGACTGGCTTTGCGGGAATATTAAGCAGTGTGATGCTTTCCACGTTACTCGTGGTAAACGTACCAAAACCCGGCGTAAGGATGACACCGCCGGTATTGGTGGCATTGGTGCCGAGTACATCAAAGAGGAGGATATCGTTGCCCTGGCCACCGGCGAGCGAGCGTGGATAAGGGGTGATCTTAGCGAGGAAAGTATCGGCATGAGTGGACCCCGTCACCTCTTCCATGGAGTCGGCAAGTGTGAGGTTTGCGCTCGCGGTGAGCGCCTGTGAGATGCCCGGCTGATCCAGGTTCAGCGTCACGCCGCTCGCGCTTTCCACAAAACTCAAGGTATCTATACCGGGGCCTCCGGTGACGTGAATATCGAAGTCCTCACCCGGGAGATTAAACGTGTCCGCGCCCGCGCTGCCATCGATTGCGATCTTGAGCGCACCCTCGTAGGTCAACGCCGGCTGCCCGTTGCGCACAATGGTGCCTTCGATCGGCGAGGTCGTGGTGAGTGTGAACACATCGGCTCCTCCTGTGCCGAAAAGGTTGAGTTGGCCCGTTTGACCGGTCCCCGGGTCGATAGTGATTTCATCCGTGTCGCTGAATGGATTCACCACCCCGATGTCAAACCTGTCGCCCCCGCCTTGTCCGGAGAAGATGATGTTCGATTTGTTGCGCACATGGGCGGGCAACTGCCCTTCCTTCCCCACGGCTGTGTAGGCACCGAAGCCCGGTGCCAGATACATGGCGTCCGAAACCCCGGCACCGCCCACCACAAAGTAGTCGGTCACATTCAGTTCATCAGTGAAGTAGTTGACCTCGTCAAAACTCATCCGGAAACCATTCGAGAGAAACAAGCCGCCACGGTCGGGGTCGCCGGTGTGCACATACGATGCCGACGCGAGCGGTACCGCTGGGCCACTGCTGATGGAGACTGCATTATTGCCGGCGCCCCCTACAAAACTCAGAGCATAAAAAACACTCGGAAACAGGCTCGTGAAAAAACCCTTCGAGATATCCAGAAGGATCGAGTCGTCCCCGGCCCCGCCTCGGATCACGATGTTGGCAAACTGTGCCAGCGAGATGTCGTAGGTCTTGCTGGAGCTCCCTGCGGCAAAGGCAGTGACGTGGATCAAATGGGAGTCCGTCACATCGCGTTGGATCACAAAATATTCGTCGGCACCCGGCACGTAATCACCCTCGATGATGAAGGACTGCTCGGGCGTGAGCACCACATCGTTTCCTGTGCCGCCCTTGTAAGTGAGGATGTAGCGGCGCGTGCCGATGGTGGTGACGAAGCCCTCCGGCATGCCAGTAAAAGTGCCGACGACCGGGTCGGTGCTGTCGTTGTCGATGAGCATGTATTGGTCGCCCTGCGCAAAGTCCGCGGTGATGCTAAAGTTTGCAATCACCCCATTGAGATTCACCCCGCCAGTCAGGGCGATCTGGTCGTGAAAGCCGGGTCCATTGCCAGGTTTCGCGCCGTCGATCTCAAAGAACATCGTGGGAGTTCCGCCCATGATGATTGACGCCACGTGGAGCACGCCCGGGCCATTTCCCGGGCGCACCGCGCCGTTGTTGAGTGTCACGATTCCCACATTCCCGGTACCCGATAGCGTGGTCTGGGAACTTCCAAAGAATAGATTCCCGATCTTGCCATTCACGATGAGTTCCCCGAATGCGAGGGTCTCGGCGTAGGTATTGATGGCATCGAGTTGCAGCGTCCCGGTTCCGGTCTTGCTAAGGGTGAAGGCCCCCGTGATGGGAATGGTCACGAGCAGGTCCACGCTGGCGCTGCCGTTATTCACGTTAAATGTAGTGTTGGCCACGAGACCGAGCGTGCCCAGGCCATCGAGCAACGACTGGCCACCGTTATTGATTGTGACCACGGCGGGAACCACGATCTGACTGCCGGCCGCAGCGGCCGTGAGGTGCCCACCCGTGAGTGAGAGCCCGTTTGCAATCGTGAGCGTGGTGGCGCCCGCACCCGTCGTGACGTGCCCCCCTGAAATCGACACACTGCCAAGGGTCTCAGCCTGCCCGTTGAGATCGAGCAACCCGCCTGAGTTCACGTTGATGACGTTGTTGCCGATCTGGTTGGGATGGAGCAGGCGGACGACATCGCTGCCACCCGCGCCATTGCCGATCACGAGCGGGCCGCTGATGGAGTTGCCGCCGGGCTTTGCGAGTTCCAGCACGCCCGCAATGACAGTGGTGCTGCCGCTGTACGTATTAAACCCCGGCCCTGCCATGCGCATGGTTCCGAGGTTTGTCTTGGTGAGGGCCGATGGGCCGGAGCCGGTGGTGATTCCATTCACCACGAAGTCCTGCTCATGCGGGCCATCATTCACAACGAAAGTGCGCGTGGCCTGCCCGAGATTGAGGGTACCGCCATTGATCTCCGCAGGGCCGTTCGCCGTCGAGGTCGCGGTCACATCGCCATTTAGAAAAAGGAACTGGGAGAGGAAACTCATCTGCACCTTACCTCCCGTCATATTGAGCGAGGAGACGGTCAGGCCCGTGCTATTGATGGGACCCAGATCCACGGTGCCGCCATTGATCGTGAGCGCTCCGATGGTCTCGGAGATATTGATCGACATCGTTCCCAACGCCCCAACATTCACCGCGAGGGTGTCGGGGATCTGGGAGTTTCCGAGCACAGCGACGGAAGCTACGCGCCCAAATCCTCCCACAATGAGGTTTCCCGAGGTCGCGGGCACGCCGGGGCTTTTCAGGAAGACGAGCGCCCCTTCCTCCACCGTGGTGGTGCCGGTGTAGGTATTGGGGAGCGGCACGCCGACGGGGTTGGAGAAGAATACCTTGCCGGGTCCCGTCTTGCTCACCTCCCGCCCCGGGGATGGCTCGCTGATGGATGCCGAGATGGTAAAATCCGACATGGCTTCGTGCGTGATGCGGAGTGATGAAGCGAGAATAATGGGCGCGGAGATGGTGTGGGGTGCATCCCCGTTCGAGTTGGAAACGGTTATCGCGCCCATCTCGGAAGCTCCGAATGTGAGTGTCCCGCCGCCAGCGTCGGCGATCTGGTAAATATTGTCGTCGTCGAAGAGGATCGAGCCCACCGTCACATTCACTCCATTGATGGTGACCACTGCGTTTCCCGCATTGGCGTCGGTGAATTTCGCCACGTCATTTGCGGATTTTGGAAAGCCGTTGTCCGCTAGCCCCGTGGTTTCGTTGAACCAGTTGTTCTCGTCATTCCAAATACCACTTCCGGGCACATCCCACCGAAACGTGGCGGGTGCGATACGGGCCTCCAGTAATTCGGGCGATGCGATGCTGCGGGGACGGACGCGGGTGTGTGGTTTCACATGGGCATCCTCGCAAAATCCGCAAAATCGCGCACTACGGAGGTCGCCGTACGACATTAGGGGTACGAGAAAAACGCCCAACGCCCAACCTCACCGTCTAACCCAGGCGCAGATGGGTGCACGGCGCGAGAGGCGCAGCCTCCCCCTCTCGTAAACTCACAATCTTCACGAGCATATTCGAGCTCAATCAATCCTGTTTAATCCTGAAAATCTTGTAAATCCTGTCAAAAACAAGCGCTGGCGGCTTCTGAAATTTGTATCTAAAGGCCCAATCCAACCTGCACACTTTTAGAGACAGGATTTACAAGATTTTCAGGATTAGAGCGATTGACTAAAGTAATTTCCGGTTGTGTGCAGGCCCGGAGGGCCGTCCAGAGATTAGCCGGGGGCGTAAGCCCCCGGTGGTCAAAGAGAACGGCCAAGCCCCGGCAGGGGCGACAGAAAACGATCCGGAAACAACTTTGGGCAACTGCTCTAAACACAATACTGTTCACATAACGTGCACCGAGCGAGGGTAAGGATCAAGCTGAGCCAAAGGAAGCGCAGTCACGGGATGAAATCAGATGGATTGTGGCGCATCAGCGCTTTTTGAACGCGTCATCCTGAGCGAGGAACGAGTCGAAGGACCTCACTTCACTGGCTGTGCCATCTCAGCGTGGAATCACCACGCGTATTGAAGGCCGAGGCCCTTCTCTTCAAGTCGCACTCATACCGAGTTTCAATCAATTAACTCCCGCGGTGTATCACTCTACTCACCCAATTTTAAATCACTCGCCGTCCCCGAGAATTGGGAATCCTTTCGCAACACTTTTGCCACCTCGCCGTCGGGCGGATCGGTGGGGGTGATGGTGAGTGTGTGCAACTTCCCGGCGCGTGAAACGCGGATGGGAAGGGGCT
>JAYUWZ010001138.1:0-5435 GCA_043753265.1 Verrucomicrobiaceae bacterium | reverse complement strand
AGGCGGTGTCGCGCTTAGGCTTGCCACACGCAGTCCAAGGCTTCGCTCGCTTCGTCGACGATCTCCACCGTGGGTAATGACAGCGCCTCATTTTCCATGACGCCGTGCGTTCCTTCGCCTATTAGTGCCCCGCCATGAATCGCACTTTCTCCCTGCTCGCGCCTTTTGTTGTTCTTCCCGTCTTCACGTTTGCCGCGGAAAAGCCGACCCCGGCGCAGGCGTTTGCGGGTTCAGTCGATGCGCTGGTTTCCATTTGCCACCCGGCCAGTGATGCTGCAGCCCGCACTTTTTCCACGAAGCTCCGCGTGGTGCGCAGCCCGCTCAAGGAAGCCTCCGGACGCGAGGCCACCATTGCATTCCAGGCGCCGGACAAGCTGCAGCTTTCCGCCGACATCGACGGCAGCACCTACGCCGTGGGCCGTGATGGCGGCGAGGTGTGGTTTCACGTCACGGGAAAGAAGTGGGGCGTGGTGGGCAAATCGGGCGTGCCCAAGTTTGCGAGCAATCCGGCGAGTATCGACAACTCGGTGCTGCCACTTTTTGAAATCCCGCACCGCGCAAAACTCGCGCTGCTCCCCACCCTTTGCACGTTTGAGGAACGGCCTGCGGAAACCGTAGGAGGCAAGGTCTGCCGCATCGTCGTGGCGATTCCCACGGATGCCACGCAGCGGGCATTTGAAATTCCCGCAGTGCGCGTGGAGTTTGCCATCCCGGATGTCGCGGAGCCCAGCGTGCCGCAGCGCATCGTGGTGACCGATGGCAAGAAGCTCGATGTCGCCGTGGAACTTGTGGACACACAGTTCACCGCGCCGTGGACAGCGGAGAAATGGAAGATTCCCGCGAAGGACGGGGATCGCATCGAGACCACTGCGGTTTCGCATTTTTCGCGTGGCTTTGCCGCAGCGGTCGGCGGGCTGGGCTCGAAGATCCCCACGCTTCCTCCGCTCGATGGCTCGCGCGTGCTCCTGCGCACGGCGGGCAAGGGGCGTCTGGAATTGCACGATGGCGTACGGGTGCTCTTCCTTTCCGGAACACCGGAAGAAATGGGACGCCAGCATGGCGCACTGGTGACGAAGGAGGTGCACAATCTCGTAAACCGCATCCTTTACGGGGTCGGCGTGGGAAGCTCACTGGCAAAGGGCCGCTGGTTCTTTGGCGAAATCGAGGAGGCTCAGGGTCGCCTGCAAAAATTCATGGACCCGCGCTATCTCCGCGAGATGGATGCCATGGCCGATGCCGCCGGGCTGGACCGCGAGGAGGTGCGGCTGGCGAACTACTTTCCCGAGCTCTTTCACTGCTCCGGCTTTGCCCTGCTGGGCGAGGCCACCGAGGGTGGCCGCATCTACCACGGGCGCGTGCTGGATTACCTCAAGGGCGTAGGCCTCGAGCAAAATGCGTGCGTCACCATCCTGCAACCGGACAAGGGCAACGCCTGGGCAAACGTAGGCTACTGCGGCTTTATCGGCTCGGTCACTGCGATGAATGCAAAGGGTATCTCCATCGGCGAGATGGGCGGGCGCGGCGAGGGCAAGTGGGACGGCAAGCCCATGGCACAGCTCATCCGCGAGGTGATGGAGAAGGCCTCCACGCTCGACGAGGCGGTGGAAATCATGCGCAGCAGCCCGCGCACTTGTGAATACTACTATGTGATCGCCGACGCGAAGGCGAAGCGAGCCGTGGGAGTGAAAGCGACGCCGGAAATTTTTGAATTGGTGGAAGCGGGCGCCTCGCATCCCCAACTCCCCGAAACGGTGAAAGACTGCGTGCTGCTAAGCGCCGGGGACCGCTACAAGGAACTCGTAAAGCGCGCAAAGGCCGGGCACGGCAAATTCACCGCCGAAAGCGCGATGGCGCTGATGACCCGCCCCGTGTGCATGAGCTCCAATATCCACAGCGTGCTCTTTGCCCCCGACACGCTGGATTTCTGGGTGGCCAATGCCGACGGCGAAAACGTGGCCAGCCATACGGAATATCGTAAATTCAACCTCGGGGAGCTGATCAAAGCCGAGCCCGCGCCTGCCAAGGCGACTGCGGGAAAGTGATGAACGCCACTGTGAGACGTGAGAGGTAGAGAGGTGAGACGTTGTCACCCGCTTCGCCTCTGTGAAGACGCGGAGTAGACAAGACTCGCGGATGGCTACGTCTCACATCTCTACATCTCCACTTTTCACGTCGCTAAGACGCCCCTCACACATTCATTCACCAACGCCCAATCCACGTCCTCACGCGGGGCCCAGGTACCGATGCCCGTCGGCAGGACGAAGAGGTTTTTCCCATTGCGGAATTTCTTGTCCAATTGCATCGCGCGGATAACGCGGTGAAACAGGCCCGGCTCGTCGGGGAAACTCTTTGGCAGCCCGGCGCGCTCAAGCAGAGCGAGAAGACGTGTTTGGAAGCCCGCATCCACGGTGCCGAGTGCCACCGCCATGCGCGTGGCGGCGACCATCCCGATGGAGATTGCCTCCCCATGCGTCAGCGCGTAATTGACGCTGAGTTCCAAGGCATGCCCGATGGTGTGGCCGAAGTTGAGGATGTTTCGGATGCCGAGCTTGTCCAGTTCGTCCTGCTCGACCACGCCCGCCTTGAGCCGCACGCATTGCTCCACCACGTCGCAGAGCACCGTCTCGTCGAGCGCCAGCATCTTTTCCAGATCGCCCCCCTCGAGCTGCTCGAACAACGACTTCGAACATACCGCACCATACTTGATGACCTCCGCCATGCCGCTGCGCACCTCCCGCGCGCTCAGCGTGCGCAATGCCGCGAGATCGCACACCACCAGCCGTGGCTGGCTGAACGCACCCATGATGTTTTTCACCCCACCAAAATTCACCGCGACCTTGCCACCCACGCTGGAGTCCACCGCCGAGAGCAGCGTGGTGGGAATCTGCACGAACGCCACGCCGCGCCGGAATACCGCAGCCGCAAATCCACCCAGGTCCCCCACCACTCCGCCGCCGAGCAGCATCACCAGCGGGATGGCACCCGTGTCGGGAAAGTGTTGCAAGAGCGCGGCGCAGGTCTTGGAGAATTCGTCCCAGTTTTTTCCCTCCTCCGTGCTCGGAATCTCATGCCGCACAATGCGGGTGAATCCCACCGCTTCGAGCGCCGCTTTCACCCCCTCGAAATAATGCGCGCCCACCTCTGCATTCGTCAGCACAAACGCGGCAGTCTGCTTGAGCCCATTTGCACGCAGGATTTCTCCGAGCGAGCCCATCTGGCCGGCTCCCACGAGGACATCGTAGCTGCGCGGACCAAGATTCACAGGGACACTTCGGATCGAATTCATCCCGCCGACATGCCGCAGCGCCGGGATTTTGGCAAATAGGGATGTGATCGGAGTAGCGCGAAACATGTCTTCATGAGAGGACGCAGCGCCCAGCACTTCCCATTTCAAGTGTCTTCTTCTACAACGCGCCTTTCAAAAGAAGAACAGGTTCCTTCCTGAAACTATTCAGATTTCGCTGGTGTATTGTCGACAGCTTGGGATTCCCGATTCACTTCCTTTGCAGGAGGAATGCTTGTCAGCCGATTCAGCAGAGCCTCGACCTGACCACGAGGTACACCGAGCGTCTCCACTAGCTGAGTGACCTCGTCCTTGCTTAATTTCTCCCTCCACCACCCGGCTGCGGAGGCAAGTCCCTCTGCCACGTATTCCGTGGCAGTGTGGAAAAGCTTTCGCGCCTGATCCACCGTGGATGCGATTTGTGCAGGGACTGACGGCTTCTCATCCGCCATTTGCACTGACTCGGTAAAACGTCGAGGCAAGCTATGCACGGTGCCTCGACGACGCAAGCGGCCTGGAAGTGTGGCTTCCTGCAAATAACTCCTCAGTTTCGCTTCCAGTTGAATCTGTCGGTCACGGTTAATCTGCTCCAGTGCTTCATCCTCACGATAACACGTCAGCAGCCAAGGCTCGCGATTCAGGACACGTGCTGTACCCATTTCAGCAAGTGAACCGTGCGGAACTAGCTTGGGATTTTCCACGGTTGCCTGCAATGCAAGCGACCAACTCCGGCGCAATATGGGCGGAGCATCCATGACGTAATCAGGATTTCCCATACCGGCTAGCTGTGCGAGGCATTCCACGTCGGGGTGGAACGCACCAAGCAGTAAACGCAGATTCTGAACGGGGATGCGCAAATCCTTCCGTGAGGGGTCCCGCTGCAGCAGCATGTGCACGCCGTAAAGACCCATCATGGGATCACTAAACTTTGCATTGAGCAACTTATCGACTAATTCATCCGACAATGGTGCTCTTCCTCGTGCCAAGGCCTGGCGACCTGTCTCCGAGCGGCGATTTTTAGGATTATTTGCCTTATATCCTGCTCCTTCAGGGCTCATGAATATGGAAGCCTCGGCCATTGTCTCGGAATCATGGCACCTTACCCCAAACCATTGTGTTTGCCACCCTGGTGAAGCTACAATTGTCTGCTCAGTCAGCTTTCCTTTGAAGCGCTGCTGCAGCCGATAAACCCCAGGTGTCACAGCTACATGGCAGGCTCCCCACTCGTGATTCTCGCCTTCCAGCCCCTGAACTCCAAAGTCCACCAAGACTTTGCCTTTAAGATCGCTCAAAAAGAAGCCAGCCAGGGGATTCTCACGGACGAGTGGCTTCTGATCTTCCGGCATTCTTACGCCTCCGAACGGAGATGATACACGGATTTTGCGACGATGGTCACTTCCAGCAATTAAGTCTAATTCCCTTTCTGCCAGTAGTTTAAATTTGACTGAGTCTGCTTTCCACCCACGTATGGTCTGCCATGCTGGTTTCCATGCACGGAACCAGGCTTTCCCTCCAATTTCTTCCCTCCTTTTTATCAACTTTCTCCTCAATTCCCAAAATTTCAATGGATGTGACTGTTCAGTTTCCAAAGGTGAATAAGACAGTTCAGGTGATTTCAATGCATCAAGAAGATTTTGAGCAGTGAAACCAATCGCGCCAGCCAAAGGTATCAAGGACACCGAATGCTGTTCTATAAGTTGCCTCAGTTCGATCTCAAGTGTCTCGGCTGCAGGCTTATCCACACGTGCTATTATTTCATGCAATCGGGAACCCTTAAGTGTCTGCTCAAGATTCACTTCAGGTCCGCCATAGAGCGTGGAAAAACAATCTTCCGTTACCTCCTCAACTACCTCGGCCAATGCTGGAGCAATCCTGCGACATGGACCAATCGCTGCCTTCAGTGCCATCAAGTCATACCTGGCAGACTGCGTAATATTTTCGGAAACGCGCTGCTTCGATTCTGCACTGCCCTGACTGGCAGCCTGAACAGGTGCGCTGGCTCGTCTCGTAGCCTGGGGCTGTTCCAACCTGCTGGCAATTGCCTCAATGCCTTCCACCGTAACTATTCCAAAGGGTCGCAATTGCTCGCGAGCTTCATCCCCCTGAGGAGTCGCTATCGTATTGCGTGTAAAGAAATATAGCGAGCTTCCAG
>JAYUWZ010001137.1:0-2490 GCA_043753265.1 Verrucomicrobiaceae bacterium | reverse complement strand
TGCGCTGCCCCACCCGCGTTTCGGTTCCCTCCATCATCTTGAAACCGAACGCCACCGCATGCCCAAATTCATCGATGAGGAGCGACCCCAGCACTGCCTCGGTGCTGATGGGTTTGTCCGTCAAAACCACAAACTCGTCCCCTCCCGTGACCCCCTGGATGATCCTGCAAGGCTCCGCGGTTTGCTTGCCCCCGGCAGGCCACACCAGCGTTCCCAGCATCCCGATCGCAAAAGACTGGCGGCGCACCTTTACAGGCTCGCAAGGCAGTTGGGCGCGCGGCGCATCACAGCGCATCATCCACGCCCCCTCCTGCATGCCACCCTTGGGATTGATAAATTCGCCAAGAATCAAATCCGGCTTGCCGGGAACCTTCAGCACGGAGGACTTAATCTTCGCCCCGAGGTCGGCGAATTTCTTTTCCTTGATCTTGTGTGCCGTGAGGAACTCCCGGTCAACGAACGCGATTGCCAGGAAGCTTCCGTCCCGCTTTTCCAGGATTATCGCGGGAGCCTGAATAGGCGCGGCGATTCCGTCCACCCGTGCCTCCCATTGCGCGGTAAGTGTCGGCCATTTCTGCACCGGCTCCTTCACCCAGCTCTCGGTGATCCACTCCACTTTCTGGTCCGCCGTGTCCGAGTGGAGCTTCCAGAAAATCAGCGTGGATACCACCACCAGCACCAGGGCAAACCCGATGAAAAGCTTGGTGGTATCGAGGCTGGACCCTCTTACGCGTATTTTCTCCGTCCCCGTCTCCTTGTATCCCCCATTCCGCTGGCACACGGGGCAAACCCACAATTTTTCGCCCACTCCGTCATCCCGCCGCGAACGGTAAACCATCATGTTCTCCCCCCACGTCTTCGAGCACCCTCCACACTCGCGAGGCTCGCCCGGCTCCTTCATCTGCGTTCCATTTCCTTCCTCTTTATCCCCCTTGGCGAGCCGGATTGCAGAGACATCCAGCACTTGCCCCGCGGGCTCTTTCACATCAGGGACAACCTCCACAGGGGTCTGTCCCGGCTTCCGTACGAAAGCAGAGTTGTCATTGACGAGTCGAAAGGCGGGCTCTTCTTCAGACATGGGGCTGGCGTCCAACCGAGCAGCCCTCGTGCTAGGGATGTGCCAAAATCTTAAAATCCAACGCGAATCTTAACAATGCAGCAGTCCGGTGACCGCCCTGCTAAACTCCCCACCCGTCATCGGCTTGGTAAGAAACCCATTCACCGCCGACGGAATGTCCCTCGGCAGTTCTTCATAAGTGGAGGCCGAGCATATGAGGATCGGCAGCGTGGGCCAGAACCGGCGCACGTAGCGGATGAGCGTGCAGCCGTGAATCTCGGGCATGTCGAGATCGGTGACCAGCAAGTCGAATGAATTGCCGTGCAGCAAATCTATCGCCTCAGCGGCGCTTCCCGCGATTCGCACATCGTGGCCGTCGCCCTCGAGCAGCATGCGAAACAGGATGCGGATGCATTCGTCATCATCCACCACGAGGATGCGGGCGCTGCTCGCAGTTTCGTTCTGCGCCATCGGGGGGCTGAATGCGAAGTATTCGGAGTGCATATTGACTTTTTAGGGATGTGAAGATGCTGGCAGATTGCGGGCGCGTGCGCATCTGGCGTGCGTCCCATCCGCACGTAGGGGAACGTCCTACCTCCGGTGGGTGCCGCTCCTTGGCAAGGCTGGCTTGGAATAAGTCCGCCCCCTGCCACAACACACCCTTGCATCCTTGCGCGGCGCTCCCTAGCTTCCGCGCCCCATGAACGCGCCCGACTGGAACAAGATCGCCGCCGACCCAGACTTTCACGCCCTGCAACGCGCCAAGCGTCGCTTCCTCGTGCCGGCCTCCATTTTCTTTCTCGTCTATTACCTCTCGCTCCCGGTGATGGTTGGCTTCTTCCCCGAGGTGATGAAGAAGCCAGTCATCGGCAAGGTGAACTGGGCATACCTCTTTGCGCTCTCGCAGTTCGTCATGACCTGGGTGCTCTGCGCCATGTATGTCCGCGTCGCCCGCCGGTGGGACAAGATGAACGCCGCCCTCCTCGCCAAATTCGGCCACTGATTTTTTCTCTCTCCCATGTTTGCCTTCCTCGCACAAGCCGCCGCCGCCACACCCGCCGCGCAACAAGGATTCAAGTTCAACGCCGCGCTCGGGATGTTCCTGGCCTTCGTTGCAGTCACTCTGGTTATTACTTATTTCAGCGCGCGCAAGGCCACGGGCAGCGCCGAATACTTCGCCGCGGGGCGCAGCATCAAAGGCTGGCAGAATGGCCTCGCTGTGGCTGGCGATTACATGAGCGCCGCGAGCTTTCTCGGGATTTCGGGAATGATCTGCTTCAAGGGATACGATGGCTTCATGTATTCCGTGGGCTTTTTGGTCGCCTATCTCACGGTGCTCTTCTTCGTCGCGGAGCCCTTGCGCAATGCAGGCAAATACACGATGGCCGACCTGCTCGCCTATCGCATGAGCCCCCGGCCGGTGCGCGCGATGG
>JAYUWZ010001136.1:0-5438 GCA_043753265.1 Verrucomicrobiaceae bacterium | reverse complement strand
TCCGTCCCATTCACCGGCACGATCACAGTGCCGCTCATCGGCGCATTTTGATTGATCCCACCGGTGTCAAACACCTCCTGGAATCGAAGATACTCGACCCCATTCCTATAAAGTGCCAACGCCGCCGCAGTGCCTGGGACAAGGATAATGAAATAGATCGCCGCGGTAATCATCGCATAGCTGCCTCCAGTCGGCGTCCATCTCGAGTTCGTGGAATCGTAATTCCCGTTCACATCGAATACTTCAGTTCCAAACGTCACCTTGGTCCACGTATTGTGCGCCACGCCTGTCTGGTCCGTCCCATTTTTGTGTGCGGAAAATTTCGATATCACCGAAAGTCCCGTACCTCCATTCGCCACCGGCAGCGTGCCGCTCACATGCGTGGAGAGCCCCACCTTCCCCCAGCTTGGCGCAGTCCCCACACCGCCGGAGATGAGCGCGTTGCCCGTTGCCACACCAGCCAGTCTGGCCAGTGCGCTGGTCGTATTGGCATAAAGCAAATCCCCCACAGCATACGAGGCCTGCCCGGTGCCTCCGTTTGCCGCTGGCACCGTGCCTCCCACTTGCCCCACCCAGCCCGTGGTTCCGCTACCACTGGTTTTTGCATAAAGCGTGGCCGACGTCGTTCCATTCGTCCGTAGAAATAGCGACCCGACTGGCGCACTAAGGGCTCCCTCCGGCGTTCCACTCCCCGAGGCGATGAACGGCCCCGACGCAGCCAGCCCATCGAAATACAACCGGTTAATCCCCATGTATCCAGATCCCAGCAGCGACATGGGAATGCTCGCCGTCCCGCTCGAATACACGGTCAGGCCCTCCGGCGCGAGTTCCAGGCATAGCATGCCGGTTCCCCCAAAGGGACTCACTCCGATGTGGGCCTTCGCCGAGGGCACATGCCCCTCCATTCTCAAGCCCCCGTAGCCAAAACCGTCTGTCACCCACCCGGTCACCAATTCTTTCGCCGCCACCATTCCATCGCCCACATATCCCTGGTTGAAAGCACCCTCTGCCGCGCGCAGGAAATCCTGTGCCACCATGTGATGCCCGAGCGTGGAGAGATGTTGATCGTCTCCACCGAAATATGGCTGGTCCGTTTTCCGAAGCAGCTTGTCGAGTGGCCAGAAAAAATCGAACTCATCGAGATCTCCCGCGATCAACCCATTCAAGGCCGCACGCCTCGTCTCCGCTGCAGGCAGCGCGGTAAACAATGCCCCCGGTGGCACTGTCCCCACCACGATCTTGCCTCCGTCCGCGCGCACCATCCCCACAAAGTCCTTGATGAGCTGGTAGGTCGCCGCCGCGGACGTTCCGCCATACACATCACTCCCACCCGCCGCGGGCAGCACGACCAGCAGTGGCCGCCCGGTGATCGACTCCTTGTAAGCCCCGACCCGTGCCGCGTAGTTCGCGATCGTCGTCGCCAGCGACTCGGCGATTACCGCATTGTTCACGATCACGTTCCGCCCCATTGGCGTTTCCATCGTTTCCAGCACAGTAGTCCAGTCAGTCAGGCCTCCGCCCACGGAAATGGAGTTCCCCACCACCACGATCGTTTGCGCGATTCCGAGCAGGTTCCGCTGCGCTGCCACATTCGCAGCCCCGGCCAGCGCACGTCCCGCCGGGGTTGCATCGGCAATATCCGCTAGGAGCATGTTTTTGATTTTTACCCACGAGCCCGCCACCGAAATCGCACCCAGGTCCACCAGTTCATAAACATACCCGGTGTCCACGTCCTTCACGTGGTCTCCATTTTGCACCTGTGCGCTCGTCAGTGCCAGCCGTGCAGTCGCATTCGCCACAGTGATAAAGTCCACCACCGCGTTCCCAGCGACAACCACAGACCCATCTCCCGCCGCCAGTTGGCCCGCTGCGTTCACGTAAAACGCCAGTTCGTTATTCCTGTCCACAAGCGCCCTTGAGAGAGTCGAAAGCGTGGCCTCGCCGAGCACCTCCGGCGCTTTCACATTCAGCCGCCCCAGCACTTCCTCCACTGTATCGTATGGTGATTCCATCAGTATCCCTTTCTGGTTGCAGTTAAAACAACTCCGCCACCCAGGTCAGCGTCACCTGGGTATTCGACGTATCCGCACGGCGCACCTGGATCTCGTTCGCATTCGCTAGCCCGCGGAAGGCCTGTACCACCCCGCTAGGCAACAGGAATGCTTTCCCATTCCTCCAAAACTCCAGCGTCGTCCCTGTCGTGTTCGACACCACCACCTGGTCCGCCGCCTCATCCTCCGACAGTTCGGTGTAGGCGGTGCCGGGATTCGCCGTCACCGTAGTCCCAAACTCTGCCCGCGTCGGCAGCGACGGACGCAGCGCGCGCGCCTGCCCATCCGCGCCAATCCCCACCACCACCCCCGCATGCTCCCCCAGCCGCTTCACCTGATCTCCCCGTGTATCGATTTCCATAAGTTCTCCGTTTCGTTCGTTGTTGTTGAAATTTGCACCCTCACAAACCGAAGCCACCGCACTCGCATCGGCCACGTTTCATGTTTCGGCATAGTGCCACTAAACCTTTTTGCGATCAACTATTCCGCACCCATCCCAGCAAATCTCCCTTCCCCTCTCATATACTGTGGCCACACCCCGAAAACGCCACTGGGCAACCGAAATCTGTGAACTCATCCCATGTGCTATCTGCCGTTCTGTCCAGCCTCGTATCTCTTGCGGCGTTGCTCAGCATTCTTCGTATCGATGTGCTCCGGGCCGAGCACTTTTTGTCTTCCTTCCTCTGCCCGCTTGGCAAAAGCCAGTGCTTCAGATTTCTTCCCTCGCCGCCAGAGCGCGCCTGCTAGGTTGTGACACGTAAGGAAAACGTCTGGATGTTCCGGCCCCAGCACCCGTGTCTGGATGGTAAGCACAGCCCTGTACTCCTTCTCGGCCTCCTTAGACATGCCTTGGTAACCAAGTGTACCGGCTAGGTTCATCCAGCTCATCAGCGTATCCGGATGCTCAAACCCCAGCACACGTCTCTGGAAGGCCAGCACAGCCCGGTAGTCCTTCTCAGCCTCCTGATGCTTGCGTTGGTAACAAAGTGCATTGGCCAGGCCCATCCGGCTTCGTAACGTATCTGGGTGCTCCGCCCCCATTACTCGCTCCTGAATGGCTAATACGGCCCGACACTCCTTCTCCGCTTCCTCATACTCGCCTTGGGAATGTAGCGCATTGGCTAGGTTCATCCGGCTCCACAGCGTATTCGGATGCTCCAATCCCAGCACCCGCTCTCGGATTGGGATAAGGAGGCGATACTGTGCTACGGCTTGCGCGGGCTTTGCATTGACCCGGAGAAGACTCGCCCACCGATGCCAGACGCCGAGAGCGATAGGCTCCACTTCCCTGCCAGCTCGCTTGCATTCCGCCCAAACGGCTTCCATGAGCGCTTCCGCCTCTCGGTAGGCTCCCTGCAAGTATTGCACCCACCCTATTTTTCCCTGGGCACGGGCCCAAGGAAGGACGTCGTCTTTTTGAGAAGTGAGAGCCGCTGCAGACTGGAAGTGTAGGAGGGCCTCCGAATACTGGATGCGCTCTAACGAACAATCCCCCGCGAGGATCCATGCCTCGATGGCATCTGCTTTTCGCTGAGGACCTGCCTTTGCGGCCTCCGTGGCGGCCTGCACCGCCAAGCGCTCCGCCTCTTCATACTCCCGGCGGGCGAAGGCTGCCTTGGCCCGCTCCATGGGGGGCTCGCCGGGGTCTTGCTGGATGGCCACGGCAGTTTGGTTTAGCAGACGGCGGAGGTCGTCGGGGGTCTGCTTGCGCTTCGCGGCAAGCTGGGCGATGAGGGCATCTTCCCCGGCCTCCTCGGCCTCGGGGGTGGTCTGCTGGCGGATGGGGCTGAGCTTTTCGACATACTCATCGAAGACCTCGCGGAACTGCACTTTCAGATCCAGCGCCTGAGCGGCTGCCTGGTGGCCCGTCGGGGCAGGCACGGCATGGGCGTTAAGCCACGGCGTGGGCTGGGTGCGGAAAGGCTCCAGCTTGGGGAGCAGCCGGTAGATGGCAATCTGGAGGTCTTTCTCGTCGGCAGCGGTGTGGTAGAGATTCGGGGAACGCTTGATTTTGCGGCGGTAGGTGCGCTGGTCCTCGGCGAGGTCGCCATCCTCGGGGCCGAGCGGGGTGCCGCCCGCAGCGAGCAACGCGGGCCGCCACGTATCGGCGAGGAGGATGTAGCAGACGAACTTGTCGTGCTTTTCAGCGTAGTCCGCCTCGAAATGGGTGTAGCTGATTTGGTCGCTCACCAGACGGGCGTCCTTCACAAGGCTGCCGTGGGCGTGCCCGACGAGCTGGATGAGGCCGTGGCAGGGCTCCAGCTTTTCCGAAAGCATTTTGCCGATGTTACCCGTGCCAGTCTCGAACTCATCCTGAATGATAGGGTCGCAACCGAGAAAGCGGAGTATCTCGGCGACCAGCTCTCGCTGCTCGCGGAGTTCGCTGCTCACCGCACTGATGAAGATAATGGGCCGTGGGGACATACTGCGCCCTGTATATCAACTCCGCGCAGGAGGCAAAGCGCAGACTGGCGCGCTATTTCGCATCCTGCCCGGCCTCGTATTTCTTGCGGCGCTGCTCGGCGTCCTCGGTTCACCAATCTTGGGAAAATGTGTCCTCGCTTCAATCTTTCCCCAAGCTACTCAGGCGGCGGGCGGACTTACTCTCCTACTTCATCTCTCCAAGCCTCGCCCGCGCCAACACCACATCGGGATGCCCTTCCGCAAGCGCTTCTCCCAAGCCGGTCTCAGCCCGCTGCGCAAGCGCATGAGCCTCCACTTTCCTGCCGAGCGAATGAAGGACACCAGAAAGATTGAAGCACGCCCGCAACACATCCGGATGTTCCACACCCTGCACCCGTTCCCGAATCCCCAGCACAGCGCGATACTCGGCCTCGGCTTCAACGTCCTTTCCTTGAAATCTCAAATTCGCGCCGAGCAGAGTCCGCCCCATCAGCGTTTCCAGATGCTCGGCACCTAGCACCCGCGTGCGCACTGCCGCCACAGCTCGGTATTCCACCTCCGCATCGGCGTGCCTCGCCTGCGCATCCAGCACCGCCGCCAGTACTTCGCGAGCCGACAAAGTATCTCCATGCTCGACTCCCAATCCCCGCTCCAGCGTGGCCACCACCGCCCGCAATTCGTTTTCCGCTTCAACGTCTTTGCCTCCTCCGCGCAGCGCGTCAGCCAAGGCCAATCGTGATTGAACACTCAGCTTACTCACCACCCCCAACGTAGACTCCAGACGCGCGACCTCCGCGCGAAGCCCCGGCACGGCTGCCGCATGCCTTGCTTTCTCACCCCCCAGGCGCGACGCCTCCCGCCGCACTTCCGCCCACTCAGACGAAGTTGAGGTGCAACGGAATTTTGGACCGGTTTGTTGTTTAGTTAGATGAGAGGATGAGGGATTCGAAGTGGCTGGGGGATTTGTAACCGAGGGAGGAGTGC
>JAYUWZ010001135.1:0-5441 GCA_043753265.1 Verrucomicrobiaceae bacterium | reverse complement strand
TGCGCCAATACTGGGGGCCCTCGCCCGTTTCTTTCGGATGTTCGACGATGCGTTTGCTCATGGGATCAGCGGTGGCAGCCTGCGCAGTTGCTATCTGGCGCGTGTACCCCGCGCTTGTTCTTCAGGAATGTTCCGATCTTCTCCTGCGCCTTCGCAGGGGAAAGTTTGGAGTCGGGTTTCAAATCGATGCTTTGCGGGTCCACACCCAGCAGGGCGGCGATCTCCGCGCCGTTCGTCGGCGGCGTCCATGCGAGATCCGTCACCTTGTCCAGCGGACGCAGCGCGGTCTCGGGCGCACGGTGGCAATCGAGACACCAGCTCATGGATAGCGGTTGGTTCTGATACACGACATCCATCTGGTCCACCCGGCCATGACAGCTCACGCAGGAGACGCCGCGGTTGATGTGGACGGAGTGGTTGAAATAAACGTGGTCGGGCGTCTTGTGGATTTGGATCCACGGCACCGGCTTGCCTGTGGCCCAGGCATTGCGCACGGGCTCCAGCTTTGGGTTTTCCTTCTGTACCTGCGAATGGCAGTTCATGCACACCTGCGTCGCGGGAATATTGGAGTGCGCGGCCGTCTCTGCAAAGCTGTGGCAGTAGCGGCAGTCGATCCCTAGCTGGCCGGCGTGAATCTTGTGGGAGAACGGCACGGGCTGGGTGGGCATGTAGCCGACCTTCGTGTATTTCGGTGTGAAATAATACCACACCGCGCCGAATGCCCCGGTCGCCAAGGCGCCGAGCACGAGAAGGATTTTCAGCGGAACGAGGTTCGCCCCGCGTGGGAATATCTGCGGCATTTCGTCAGGTAAGGAGTTGTGGTCGAGCGATGTTCACTGTGAAAAAAGCACGCGCTGTTTTCGCGAAAGGAATAGAAGTAAGCGAAAAAGGGTGGGGCGATGCAAGGACTTTGTGAAATATTTCACAAGCGAAACGTGCTCTCTCTTTCGTGTAAAGCAGACGAAGGGAAATGGAGGGGAAAAGGCTCATTTTTCAGAGGCGGCAAAGGCGGCGATTTCGCCCTTGTTATTGCGGCAATAAATGGTGCCGTTGGCAAGAACGGGCTGCACCCAGCACCGATCTTCGAGCACTTTTTTGCGAGCCAGTTCCTTGTAGGCAACCGGAGACGCCTCCGCAACGAGCAGATCTCCTGTTTCCGTGAGGACGAGCAATTTGTCCCCGGCAAGCACCAGTGAGCCGTTTTTAACCTCCCGGGCACGCCACTTCTCATCGCCGGTCTTTGCATCCAGGCACACCAAGGCGCTCTTTTTCGCAACCTCCCCGTCAATGCCATATATGTAGCCATCCCGATGCACCGGCGAATTGAACTGGGCCATGAGCTTTTTGGTGAACCAAACCTGCTCGGTCTTGCCACCCTTTACCCGCACACCGGCGGCTCCATGATTGTAAGCAGAGGTAATAACGATGATGTCGCCTACCAGGAGCGGAGTGGCCGCATTCACTTTCCAAGCTGTCTCCCACTCGTGGCGCCACAACACATCGCCGTTAGCCGGATCGTGACCCACAAGCCCACTCCCCTTGAACATCAGCACCGTGCGTTTTCCATCCACCACCCCGATGAATGCGCTGCCGTAGCCCGCCTCCTCGTCTCCCGCTTTCCATACGAGGGCACCGGTCTTTTTGTTGAGTGCGATGGTGCTCGCGCCCTTACCCCCGCAATCAATCAGCACCTTGTCCCCATCAATGGTCGGCGAACTGCAGAAGCCCCAGTCCATCCGCTTCCCGCCAAAGTCAGCAACCAGTTCCTTGGACCACACCAACTTGCCCGTCGCGGCCTCCACGCACGCCACATGGCCATCCGCGCCGACCATGTAGACAAGGTCCCCATCGACGGTCGGAGTGGCACGCGGGCCTCCCTCGAATAAATAATCACCGAGCTTCGCTGCCCACGCATGCGTCCACAAAGTTTTACCCGTCGCCGTGTCGAGGCACAGCAGTGCTTCTTTCCCATCCTGGTAGCCCGCGGAGAAAAGCCGCTTGCCCGCCACTGTGACACTGCTCAAGCCCGTGCCAAGTTGCACCCGCCACAATTCTCGAGGACCATTCCCAGAAAATGGCACCACCTTCTCCGGCGTCGATCCATCCTGCGCCGGGCCGCGATAGTGCAGCCAGTCCCCCGCGGTGGCAGATGCGGCAAGCGCGATAAATACGAGGGCGGCGGTTTTCATGGCGCGCTGTCCTAAAGCGCAAGACGTCAGGGCGCAATCAGCGAATCGCCCTACTTATCCAGCCGGTTGATAGTCCAAGTCTTCCCACCCTGCGAATGGTTGATGCAGTGAGTCCAAAACATCTCCAACCGATCCGCTTTCGGCCCCGGCTCAACAGTACCGAAGGTTAGCCGCACATTCAGTGGGTCCTGCAATTTCCACCGCATCTCCTGGATTTTCTGGCCCCACACATACCGAGCACGCCCGTTTGCCTCGATCTCCAGCGTCTCAGCGCCCCACCACGACCACCGGGTACCCACCAGCCACGCCATCGTCTCCGCTTCCGTCGGCGCGAGCGGGAACGCCTCGCGCCAGGCCTTGCGCACTTCGCGCAACCCTTCCCCATCGTTCGTGCGTTCCGACCGCCGGGCGATCGTGTCGAGTTCCTCCCGATACCGTCGGGTCACGGGATCAACAGCCTTTGCCCTGCGCCCTTGCGCCTCGATCCGCAGCTTCTGCAATGGCAGCCACTGCGAAACATTCCCCGGTGCCGGAGGCCGCCCGAGGATTTGCTTGTACCATTCTTCCGCCAGCTCTCGATCCACCTCAGCCGCAGCACTCGCATCGCCCTTCCCCGCCGTGCGTTTCAATTCCTGCAATTGGCCAGCATACCACCGCGCCACCGCGTCCATCTCGTCCTTGGCCCGGCGCTCGTAGCCTTTCTTTAATACCTTTATCTCAGCCAGCGCCGGCGAATCGCCCGAGGCACCAGCAACCAATAGAGAGAGCAGAAAGGTAAGAGCGAGACTGGCTCTGGAGAGAAGACAGCACATAGGCTCCATGTGGCAGACCAAACCTCAACAGGCAAGCATGCACGTAAATGAGCAAATCACGAACGACAATCGCGCCCCGCGGACTCATTCGTCATTCACAACATCTCACTTCTCACCCCTCACGTCGCTCTACTTTTTCTTCCCATCCGCAGCCTTCACGATCCGGAAACCATATGTATCGTTCTGGTTGTCGGGCGATGAGCCGATGCGGCAGGAGGAAAGAAGACTGAGCTGGATCGCGCCATTGTACCACGATCCCCCGCGGAGCGTTTTGTTGCGCTTCTCGGCATTCCAATCATCAGCCACCCACTGCCACACGTTGCCACTCATGTCGTAGAGGCCGGTGGAGGTTGCCTTGAATTTTCCAACGGGAGACGTGTTCTCGTATCCGTCGCTGTAGCCTTGGATAGGATTCTCGCCCTTTGTCTCCTCACCGGCGAAATTGCCGGAGCCTGCTGGTGGCGGCCACACCGAACCCCACGGGTACACATTCTGGACGCCCATGTCACGCTCTTCGGGAGTCGCACCCTTTTCTTCGGCCAGGCCCACCGCTTTGCTCCACTCGAGATCGCTCGGCAGGCGGTACTGCTCGCCCGCTTTGAGCATCCCCGTCTTGCGCTCGCGATCCGTGAGCCATTTGCAAAAGGCCTCGGCTTCGCGCCACGTCACATTTACGACGGGGTGGTCTGGCCCCTGATTAAACCAGGGGTTCTGCCACGAATTGTTCTTCAAGCTGGTCGCCTTTGCAAATGCAGTGAACTGCTCGCGCGTCGTGGGATAGATCGCAAACTGTACGTTTCCCACGGGCGCAAATTTCATCCCCAAGGAGTTCACTCCCTGGGCTGCCGGCGGTGCGTTGTCAGGGGTTTCAGTGCTTGCCCCAGGGACAGGCGGTTCAGCAACTACCGTTTTTTTTTGAGCGTCGGGAGGCATTTCGCCCACGAGCGGCTTCGGAAGCGTCGTGCCCGGCGCCGGAGCGACAGATACGGCGGCGGTGTTGTTGGTTCCCACGGCAGCGGTGGGTTGTAGAGGCTGCGCATTTGCGCCGGTGGGCTTGGTGCCCGCCGGCTTTGAAGTCGGCGCAGTGGGCGAGTTCAACGCCTTGATTTCGTTTTGCAGCGTCGAGATCTTCACGTTCACGGCATCGAGTTGCTGTTGCAACGGCTTTGACGCCTCTGCACCCGCGGCTCCCAGATCCTTCAGTTGACCGAGTGCGCTCTTATATTTCGTGGCCTCTGCCTCGAGGGGTTTGATCTGAGCTTCCACGCCGGCGATCTTCTCCTTGTTCGCCTTGCGAATGATCTCCATCTCCGCAGCGCGCGCCTTGGTAAGCTGGGCATTGAGGGCCGTCTTGTCCTGCTCAATCTGGCGCAGGGCGAGTGCCATCTGCTGCCGCAGCGACTCCGCCTTCGTCACCTGTGCGCTAATGTCGTCGGTCGAGTTCGTACGACCCACTTTTTCCATCACGAGATCACGCAATTCTCCCTCAGCCTTCGCCTTCGCCGTGAGTTTTTCGCCGCTCTTGGCAATGAATTCATTATAAGAACGCTCCGCGGCCTCCGCAGCCTTCACGGCCTCGAGCGCAGCGGCTTTCGCCTTCTCCAATGAATCCTTCATCTTCGTGGTGTCCGATTCCACAGACGCGCCGGATTGGATGATCTGCGCCAGGCCCTTGCGCTTCTCATCGTAGGTCTTCGTGAATAGTTCATGCTCGGCCACCTTGGCGTCCTTGATCTTCGTATTCTCCTTGGCAGAGGCCTCGGCGGCTTTCGCGGTCTCGCTGAATTTGTCCGCAGCAGCCAAGCGCTCCGCGAGGAGTTCCTCCAGTTGTGCGAGACTGGCGTTTGGCGGAATCACAAGCTTTGGGGCGGGAGCTGGTGCGGGCGGCACCGGCGCAAGCACGACTGCCGGCTTGGGCGTTTCCGCGACCACGGGCGCCGGCTTGGGTGCCTCGGCCACTGGTGCGGGCTTCACGGGTTCCACAGGCTTGACTGGCTCGGCATTCTTAGGAGGCTCCGCGCCGATAAGTCCACCGGGCTTCGGCGTCGGCTTTACGGGCGGTGGAGGCTCCGACTGAGCCACGGGCGTTCCGTCTCCAGGCGTCTCCCCGGTGTTATTGGCACCTGCATTCGAGTCACCCGTCGTCGCCGGTGTTCCGCTGCTGCTATTGCCAGGGGTTTCGCCACTATTGGCCGGGTTGCCGGTGGATTCACCGGTGTTGCTCGCATTGCTCGACGCCACGGGAGCTGATTCCGCATTCACAGGTTTCGCTCCCGCTCCGGTTACCGATGCTGCTCCGTTGCTCTGCTCCACGGCCCCATCACCAAACTCAGGCCGGTCTTCCGGCATGTTCTTAATGAGAACCCCTGCACCCAGCGCGATGGCTGCGACTCCCACAAGGAGGACGGGCACTTTGGAACGAGGGCGATCGAGGTCCGGA
>JAYUWZ010001134.1:0-5442 GCA_043753265.1 Verrucomicrobiaceae bacterium | reverse complement strand
AACGGCGGCTCTCGCCGAGGCCTCGCAAGGGTGCCTCGGCTGTGTCGTCTAAAGGACTAAAAACAGGCGCGTAGCTCAATTGGTAGAGTAGCGGTCTCCAAAACCGCCTGTTGGGGGTTCGATTCCCTCCCGCCGTGCCAGATTCCCAGATTCCGAGAGTCCATGTTTACTAAATCCGCCAACTTCATCCGCGACGTCAAAACCGAGTTGCAAAAAGCCACTTGGCCGTGGGACCCCAAGGAGAAGACTTTTGGTGCCAAGTACAAGGAACTCATCGACAGCACAGTGGTCGTCATCATTGCCATGCTGCTCCTCTCGGCATTTGTCTCCATTTTCGATTTCGCCCTTATGGGCGTCAGCCGTTTCCTTTTTTAATAGACCATGACCGAAGAGCAAAAACGCAAGCAGTGGTTTGTGGTCCATGTCCTCTCCGGACAGGAGAATAAAGTCCACGACAACATCCTCAAGCGCATCAAGACCGAGGAGATGTCGGAGTATATTTTCGAAGTCGTCCTCCCCACCGAGCGCGTGAGCGAAGTGCGCCGTGGCAAGAAGACCGAGACGACCCGCAAGTTTTTTCCCGGCTACATCATCATGAACATGTGGCTGTTCGACGAGAACAAGCAGCTCGTCGACAAGACCTGGTACTTCGTCAAGGAGACCAATGGCGTGCTCGGCTTTGCCGGCACCAAGGACCGCCCCGTCCCCATGCTCACCAAGGAAGTGGAAGCCATGCTTGCCCAGGTTCGCGCCAGCGAGGAAAAGGCCCGCCCCAAAATCGAATTCACCGTTGGCGAAGTCGTCAAGGTGTCCGATGGCCCCTTCCAGAGCCAGACCGGCGTCGTCCAGGAAATCGACCCCGAGCGTGGCAAACTCGTCGTCATCGTCAGCATCTTCGGTCGTGAGACCCCTGTGGATCTCGAATACTGGCAGGTCGAGCGCAACGTCTGATACTCAATTTACGCACTAACACTCAATCCGGGCGCACCGCCTCTCGCGCCCAACAACTCATACACGCATCATGGCAAAAGAAGTCGTAGGACAAATCAAACTCCAAATCCCGGCCGGTTCGGCCAACCCCGCACCGCCCGTAGGCCCCGCCCTCGGTCAGCAGGGTGTGAACATCATGGCCTTCTGCAAGGAGTTCAATGCTCGCACCGCCAAGCAGGCCGGCGACATCCTCCCCGTGGTCATCACGGTTTACAAGGATAAGAGCTTCACCTTCATCACCAAGCAGCCCCCGTCCAGCTCGATGATCAAGAAGGCCCTCAAAATCGCCAGCGGCAGCAAAGAGCCCAACAAGGTCAAAGTCGGCAAGCTTTCCAAAAAGCAGCTCCTCGAGATCGCCAAGGCCAAGATGCCCGATCTCAATGCCCGCAACGAAGAGGCCGCGATGAAAATCATCGCCGGCACCGCCCGCCAGATGGGCGTCGACGTGGAAGTCTAAGAGCCCCGCGGTAAATAAATTCTCACAACAGCCGTGGACGCAACCCGTCCACGGCTTTGTTGCGTACACTGATATGGACCTTGGGCACTTGTTTGGAAACGTCCAACGACCAACGCTGAACATCCAACTTTTAATGGCGCAAGCGTGGGGCGATCATCGAGACTGAAGCGCAAAGCGCCCTTGGACTGCTGCGATGCTTCGCAGCTTTGAGCGACGTTCGAGCCTCGAAGAGTAAACACTTGTCAAAGACCTGCGAAAGATCGCATCGCTCCGAGTGTTCGAAAGGCTTCCGAACTTCGCCTGGGCCATTGAATGTTGAGCGTTGGGCGTTGGATGTTGAGCGTTCAAGCCTGCTACCCAAAAATCCGCCACCGCGAGAAAAACAAAATCCCCACGACAAACAAAAACGGCAGCAAAATGGGCAGCGCAAAGTGCGTCACATACCGCACAAAGCTCGGCGTCTTCGCCCCCGCATGATCCGCGATCGCCTTCACCATGAAGTTCGGCCCATTCCCGATGTACGTCATCGCCCCAAAAAATACCGAACCCAGCGAAATCGCCTCCACGATCCCCGCATGCGACCCGGCAAACGCGATCACATCCGCCCGGTTGTCGATGCTCACCCCATTTTGCCCCATCGCCGTGGCCAGAAACGCCAGGTAGGTCGGCGCATTGTCCAGCACCCCCGAAAGCGCCCCCGTCGCCCAGTAAAAATGCATGTTGCTCGAGAGCCCCAGCGACGCCCCATTCGCCTGCAGGTAAGCCAGCGCCGGCACCATTGTCGCAAAGATCCCCACAAAGAGCCACGCCACCTCTTTCAGCGGATCAAAGTTGAAGTGGTTCGAGTGATGGATCTCACGCCGTGTCGTAAACCACGACCCCAGCGCCGCAGCCACCATCGCCCCCTCCCTCCACCACATCGGCAGCTTCAGCACCGCAAACACAATCACCACGATAAACAGCATATTGTGCAGCCCCTGGAACTGCCACCAATCCCCGCGCTTCGTCTCCTCCTGAATCATGGGCGGCGTCTTGCGAAAGCTCCGCAAATCGAACACATAAAAAATCCCCACGAGCCCAAGCACCGCCACCAGCCAGCCCACCCAGCAATGCTCCAGCACCCACCAGAAGGGCACCCCCTTCAAATACCCCAGAAACAGCGGCGGATCGCCAATCGGCGTCAGGCACCCCCCCACATTGCTCACGATGAATATAAAGAAGACAATGTGAAACGCCGAGAGCCGTATCTTGTTCAGCCGTATCCATGGACGGATCAGAAGCATCGACGCACCCGTCGTGCCGATGATGTTTGCCAGCACCGCTCCCACGAGGAGGAAGACCGCATTCGCCCCCGGCCCCGTCTCACCCTTCACCTTGATGTGCACCCCTCCCGCCACCACAAACAGCGATCCGATCAGCGCGATAAAGCCGATATACTCCTCCAGCGCATGCAGCAGCGGCCCGGCCACCTGCGCCACCCCCAGATACCACCCCACGCTAATCGCCCCAAGCGCCACCGCGATGTGCGGATAGCGCTTGTGCCAGAAGTGGGGAAACACCACCGGCCCCAGCGCAATCGCCAGCAAAAGCAGGGCGAAAGGAGCAAGCAAACCCAGTGGCGGAACGTATCCGGAAGCGGCAGCGGCAATCACGCGGAAACGTATAAGCCACCCGCGCAGAAAATGTCCCCATCGAAATCAAACGAAGCAAAGTAGGCGAGGTTTTCAACCTCGCTCTCAGGCGCGTGTTCGAGCGTCAGCGCCGCCGCTGGAGCCTACGCCTTGACGCGAATGGCGCTATGATAGCCCAATCCGCTGCCAGTTTTCTCAGTGAAGCCGCGCAAATCTGGAGTGCGGGAGCTTGCTCCCGCTATGGCGGAGGGCGGCGGCGGCAGGCGGCGCGAACCCCTCCACTTCTGGGAAGTGCATCCGCCCTTCAATCAGCCCCCTTCCAACAGCGAAGCGCTTGTCCAATTTGCCTCCCATTTTCGCGGTATCTTACGATCCCACGACCGGGTTTTGATTACTCCCGCGGTGGTGGCGCGAGCTGCCCTCAATGCACCGGCGACAAATAAATCCGAAACGCCCTTACCTCACCCCCCGGCCAGTAAAACCGCTTCTCAAAATCAAAAAGCCCCCGCTTCGCCACGTAGTCGAGCCTCGCCGACTGCCCCGGGTAATTCGGATCATACACCCGGAAGCGAATGCTCCCATCCTTCAGCGGCTCCGCCGCATACGCCAGCACCGCGTGATTCATCGAGGGATACTTCGTCAGAAACACCGCCTGGGGCCCCTTTGCCAGTGAGCGCTCCACCTTCCGTGCCGCCACGCCCTGCCATAGCAGGAAAGGGGGGAAAGGCATCCGCCAGTTTCCCACCCGCAGATACGTCGGCAGCCAGTTCCCGATTTCCTCCTGCACCAGCCGCTGCTGCGCCTTGGAAAACTCCCACAGGTTCGCATACCCCGGGATCACGATGCGCTTTGCCTCCGCCCGCTCCGGCATCCACGCCGAGACGCGAAAAATCGCCCGCACCCTGCTCCGATACTCCCCGGCCGAAACGCGCGCCCCCTTCGGCTCAAACCGAGCAAATTTCCAAAACTGCATCGCCCCCCGCACCATGCAAAGGCATCGGTGCGCAAACGCAGGCGGATTCGCCTTCGACTCCATATGCAGCCGCCCCGCCTCATCCACTCCATACGCAAACGAAGTCTCGTTCGCAAAAGCAAACCCATCCCGCCGCGGATCAAAATCCCGCGCAAGGACAGGCCCCGGTCCACCCAGCAACAAAAGCACCACCAATAAGCAAGCCCACCAACCTGAACGCACCCCTTCGACGCGAGACCCCAAGCTACTTCTTCCCTGTATGTCTTCGCGCGCCTTGCTAAGTTTGAGAATGAATGCAAGACGCGCAGATTTTTGTGCTCGTGGCGTTCCCCGGTCAAGTCCCCCTCCGACCTGCGCTTTCCATTGGGCGTTGGATGTTCGGCGTTGGACGTTGGACGTTTTGCTGCGGAACGGTTCCTTTGCCTGCTGCTCTGCCGCCCTGGGTCCTTCGTAGTCCCAATTCCTGTATGCTTCGCGTTCTTCGCGCCCTTCGCGGTTAAATAGGATCATCACCCCTCCATGTGATGCGATCGCGCCCACGATGCAACGCACATCACGCCGCCTCCAGGCTGTCGAGGAACGGCTGCCCCGCCCCCTTCAGTTTCACGAGTTGTGCGTCGATGAGGGAAGGCACCAGAGTCTTGCTCCCAGCCGTGCCGACGCTGAAGGAGACAAGCACCAGACCGAGCCCCGTAAACCCCACCACCTGTCCATAAGTGATCGCGCCCCAGGTGCCCAAAAAGGTCCCTGCAAAAAACACCAGCCACGCAATCGCAATCATCTTCGAGCGCCGCTTCTTGTGGAGCGCACACAGACCCGGAGCAATCATGGCCTTTTTCTGCACGATGAGCGCAACCAGCACGTAAATCAGAATGTTCAGAAGAATCAGCAAATACCACCACGGCGAGTGCCACGTGACCCGTCGGCCCCTCACCGGCGTTACCGCAGGCTCATTACACTTCACGCAGCGGCACGGCATCAGGCTCCCAATCTCCATCACCACCAGATTCCCCTCCCGCCAGCACCTTCCCGTGCCCAAAGGCGCATGCGCGGTTATCTGGGCCTTCGGCGGCGCATAAGGATTCAACGGTTCATTCATCGGTGTCGCCCCACCCTATGAAAAACCAAGCCCACGTCCAGCCACCTCGCCAGCTCATCTCAACCGGGAGCGAGCACCGCAAAGTGGCAGAGGCGTCCCGCCTCTTCGTCTTGAGAACCATAACACGGGGCGTGAGTTTTTGTGCGGAGATGAACCGGGACGTCGTCCTCTCAGCGATCATCCGAAAGCCACAGTGGCGCGAAGCGCCTATATAAGTAGTCATCCTGAGAACCATAACAGGCGAGCATGATTTTCTGTGCGGAGATGACGTGCTTGGTCGCTCGCAAATCCG
>JAYUWZ010001133.1:0-5443 GCA_043753265.1 Verrucomicrobiaceae bacterium | reverse complement strand
CGTTGGACGTTGAATGTTGGGCGTTGGACGTTTGCATTGCTTGGTAATCTCCGCTAATCCCCATGGATGCTTATCCAGCGCCTGCATCCTGCCGATGACGCGATAGTCGCCCTGCAGCCGCTCAACGCCGGCCAGCGAGTGACACTGGGAATGTCGGAATGGATGCTCTGTGAGGACATCCCCGCGAAGCACAAGTTTTCCGCGCGCGATTTTTTTCCGGGCGATTTTGTCACCATGTATGGCGTGACGGCCGGACGCGCCACGCGTGAGATCGCAGCGGGCCGTTTGCTCACCCAGGCCAATGTCGCCCATGCCACGGATGAAGCCAGGACCCGGGCCGGTGCCGCGCGGTGGACTCCGCCCGATGTGTCGCGCTGGGCGGGCGTGACCTTTGACGGGTATCGCCGAGCGGATGGCCGGTGCGGCACGGCCAATCACTGGCTCGTGGTGCCACTGGTGTTCTGTGAAAATCGCAACATCGAGGTCATGCGTGAGGCACTGGTGAAGGGGCTGGGATACGATGTCACTTCGCCTTACGCCGCGTTCGTTTCAGAGCTTGCACGGGCGCAGTTGACGGGTGGGGAACTCGACTCCGTGAAGCTGGGAGCCTCGGCAAATCCCTCACGAGTGTTCCCAAATGTGGACGGCGTGAAATTCCTGCTCCACGCGCTGGGCTGCGGCGGTACACGCCAGGACGCGCGCGCGCTATGCGGGCTGCTCGCTGGTTACATCGCACACCCCAATGTGGCGGGCGCGACGGTGCTCAGCCTCGGCTGCCAGAACGCCGAGGTGCACATGCTGGAGGAGGAACTCGCGCGCCGCGGCAGCCAGAAGCCGCTGCTCATTTTTGAACAGCAAAAGAGCGCCAGCGAGCGCGACCTTTTGGAAAGAGCGCTGCGCGCGACATTCGAGGGCATCGCTGGGGCGAATGCACTCCAGCGCGAGCCCTGCCCGCTCAGCGAGCTCACTCTCGGCTTGAAGTGCGGTGGAAGCGATGGCTTCTCCGGGCTGAGTGCGAATCCCGCGCTCGGCCATTGCGCCGATCTGCTGGCCGCGCTCGGCGGGGCCTCCGTGCTCTGCGAGTTCCCCGAACTCTGCGGCGCGGAGCAGGCACTGTGCGACCGTTGCACGGAGAAAGAACTCGCCGATCGTTTTCTTGAACTCATGCGCCGCTACGACGGCCGCGCCCGCGAAGTAGGGAGCGGCTTCGACATGAATCCCTCGCCGGGGAATATCCGCGACGGCCTCATCACGGACGCCATGAAGAGCCTGGGCGCCGCGCGAAAATCCGGCAATGCGCCGGTCGTCGACGTGCTCGATTACCCCGAGCCCGTGGTGCGCAAGGGCGGCGTCACTTTGCTCTGCACGCCCGGGAATGATGTGGAGGCCACCACGGCTCTCGCCGGGAGCGGCTGCAATGTAGTCGTGTTTACGACGGGCCTCGGCACGCCCACGGGCAACCCCATCTGCCCGGTGGTTAAAATGAGCACCAATACCGACCTCGCCACGCGCATGGCGGATATCATCGATTTCGATGCGGGTGCCATCATCCGCGGAGAAAAGACCATCGCCCAGACTGGCGAGGAATTGCTCGATCACATCATCGCCACCGCGAGTGGCCGGATGGTTCCTGCCGCCGCACGACTCGGGCAGGACGACTTCCTTCCGTGGAAGCGTGGCGTGTCGTTGTAGGTCCTGCTTGGAAGGCTGTGGAGAATTGAATGAACAGCGCAGAGGCAGAACTGTCGGACATTTCAATTAATTCACATTTACGGCGAATAAAACCCTTCTAGCATTCCGCTGCCCAGCCTACTGCCATGAAATTGCTCCAATGTGTTTCTGCCGGCATCGCGCTCCTCGCCGCGACGCTTCTTTCCCCGAACGCAAATGCCCAGACGAGGGTGATCGTCCGTGGAGGTACGCCAGCGGAGGCCAAAAAGATATCCATCGATCCGCTGTTTGAGCCGGGCAAGCTTTGGGTGCATACCCCGGCGACGCTGGAGGCGTTGTTCAAGGACTCCGGTTTCAAGTGGCTTTCCGCCAAGAAGGACAAGGGCGAGCTGCGGCGTGAGCGCTATGGTTTTGAAAACATCTCGGTATGGGCCTTCAGCCAGGGCCAGGAAGTCGAGGGAGTCGGTTTTACATTCAAGGACGGCAAGCTGTCCGAGGTGGCCGTGAATATTTGGAACAAGGGAGATGCGGAAAATTCGCAGCTCAGCGAGGCCGACTTTATCAAAAAGATTGGCGGGTGGGCGCAGGAGTTGAATGTGCGTATTGCGCCGCGGCCGGAGGATCCCGGTCGTGATGCTGCGAGCGCAGCCCGTGCACAGCGCCGGCTGTGGATCGGCAAGGAATCGCTCGCCCAACTCGAATATAGCGGGGGCAAGGAGAAGCTCACAGACCCTTTTACGGGCAGGGAAAAGACGGGTCCGAACTTTCAGGGCGAGTTTATCCGCCTCCGGTTGATGCCAAAGCCCACCTCACTGGTGGGCCTGAACACCACCACCGGCGGGACTGCCCAAGTGGCCAGAGCCGACCTGGCCAAGAAGGTGCAGCGCGACACCGGCGGGGATGTGTTCATTCCTGAAATCCCGATGGTGGATCAAGGCGACAAGGGCTACTGCGCGGTCGCCACGGCCGCCCGCGTGCTGAATTACTATGGCATCCCGGCCGACCAGCATGAGATGGCCCAGGTGGCGGGCACCCAGGCGGATGGCGGCACGAATCCGGATGAAATGGAGGAGGCGCTCCGCAAGCTGCAGGGCAAATACCATATTCGTCTCATGCAGCAAATCGACGTGGACTACGGGAGCAGGAGCTACCAGCGCTTCATGAACACCTACAACCGCGCGGCCAAAAAGCTGAACAAGCGCGTGCTTGATACCGACAACTACATTTTCTTCATGGGTGGGCTGGATGCCGAGGTGCTCCGCGAGGTGCGCGGAAAAGGGCCGATCTTCGACAAATTCATGAAGGTGGTGAAGGAGAACATCGACAAGGGCGTGCCGCTTCTCTGGGGCCTGCAACTCGGCAAATACCCGGAAAACGGGGAAAAGGCGAAGCAGTTTGGCGGGGGCCACATGCGCCTCATCATCGGTTACAACTCCACGAAGGGAGAGATTATCTTCAGCGATTCGTGGGGTGCCGGGCATGAGAAGAAGCGCATGCTCGCGGGGGATGCTTCCGCAGCGACGATGGGTCTCTACACCATCACTCCCTCTCTGTAAGGGAAACTGACAATCCTTTGGATCTGGCGCGGTTCGCGCTTATGCAGGGTTGCAATTATCCCGCAATGCCTCGTGAAATCCAACTAGACGGTGTCGAAGTCTCCATCATCAAAGCTCTTGGCTTTGGAAGTGGTGAGATCGATGGCGGCACGCTCGCTGAACGCTGTGCGGAGTTGGAGTTTGCCGAACTTCTCGACGCGCTGAAGGGGTTGATTTCGGTGGGCTACGTGGAGACGGATGGTTATTCGCTTCACAACAGGGAGGAGATGGAAAAGGCGCATTTCCACGTGAATTCCGGGTACTCCAAGGACCTCAAGGACTCGCTGGACCCACGGGACGAGCCGAAGAAGAGCAAGCGCGTGCGACGGGAGTAGTGAAACGTTCAACGTCGAACATCCAACGCTGAACGCCCAATGGCGCAAGCGACCTACGGAAGCCTTTCGAATAGTCACAGCGTCGAAGCCGCCCTTGAACCGTTGCGAAGCATCGCAGCTACACTGGCGCTTCGCGCTTCAGCTTCGTGATCTTCTGTTGCTTGCGCCCATTGGGCGTTGAGCGTTGGATGTTAAGCGTTGGACGTTTTGACGATCCTGCTTGGCATTTGGAGGCAAGACGCGGCATGTCGGCACGATGAATCCCGATGGGACAAATCCCTACTCGAAGCGCCATCTTTGGCCATGGCTTGCCGCTGCGTTGAGCGGGGTGCTCATGACGCTTTGCTTTCCCCCGTTTGAAGCGTCGGGTTTTGCCTTCTTCGCGCTCGTGCCCTTGCTCTGCGCGGTGTGGTTGTATCGTCCGCGTCGGAGGGGGGGGCTAAAGCGTTTCTTTTTTGGGTATCTCTGCGGCGTGGTGTTTTTCACCAGCGTCTTCATTTGGATCGGCGAGCTCGCGCCGCTCTACAAGATGCCCGGGCTGCGGTTCCTGCCATTTCTGCTCTCGCTTTACATGGCACTCTACCCGGCTGTGTGGGCCTGGTTTGCTGGGTGGGTGGTGGGCGACCATTTTGTGGTGAAACCCTATGATCCCACGGAGGAGTTTTCCCGTCCCCCTCTGCTCTCCTCGCTGCGAAATCTGGGGATCGGCTTCCTGCTCGCAGCAGCATGGGTGGCGCTGGAGTGGGTGAGGGGGTGGATGTTCACCGGTTTTCCGTGGAACAACCTGGGAGTCGCGCTCCACAGCGAACTCGCCTTGATTCAAATCGCGGAATTCACAGGGGTGGGCGGGCTCAGCTTCCTCCTTTTGCTCTGCAATCTCATTGGGCTCATCACCGTGCTGCGCTTCAAGGCGGAGATTGGCCGCATCAAGCCCCGGCCCCATTTCGACTTCTCGATCACGGTGATCATCCTGGTCCTTGTATTCGCGTATGGGGTGCGTTCGCCATGGCGGCGGATCGATGAAAAAGCGCCGACCGTTCGCGTCGCTTCCATCCAGCCCAACATCCCACAGGAACTCAAATTCGACCCCGAGGCTGGGGGTGAAATTCTGGAGAGTCTCGCGAAGCATCACCTCGCAGCCGCCTACAACAAACCGCAACTCGTGCTCTGGCCCGAGGCCTCGATCCCCGGGGGCATGTTTGGTAGTGAGGACAATCTGAAGTTCGTCTTGGAGAATGCGGCAATGGTCCCCGCGCTGCTGCTGGGCACGGATGACATCAGCCGCGAAGCTCCCGGCGATGATCACAACAGCGCTGTGATGCTGGTGAAGGGCCAAAAGGCACCGCAGATTTACGATAAGATCCGACTCGTTCCCTTTGGCGAGTATGTGCCCCTGCGGTATTTCTTTCGCTGGCTGCCGGACGAAATCCTGAACGGCGATTTCAAACATGGCACGGAACACAAGGTGTTCGATCTGCCCGACCCCGGCATCAAGCTCGGTCCCATTGTGTGCTTTGAGGACACGTTTGCCGAGGTCTCGCGCCAGCCCGTGCTGCGCGGGGCGCATGTGCTCATCAACATCACCAACGACGGGTGGTTTGGGAAATCCAGCGAATCCAACCAGCACCTGTACAACTCGGTTTTTCGTTCCGTGGAAAACCGCCGCCCGATGGTGCGCTGCACCAATGGCGGCACCACAGCGAGCATCGATGCCTACGGGCGCGTGGAAGTGTGGGCCCCGCGTTTCCAGGCCATGACTCCGCTGCCCCGGGACATCCGATACTCCACCGACACCAGCACCACATTCTACACGCGCCACGGGGAGTTGTTTTCAAAGATTTG
>JAYUWZ010001132.1:0-5443 GCA_043753265.1 Verrucomicrobiaceae bacterium | reverse complement strand
ACATGGACGGACTTCGCTTCTGCCAGCGGGGATGCCTCTACCAGATGGCCGAGGATTTCCACGAAGCGCTCCACCTGGCGGAGCTTGTCGGCCATGCCGGGGCGCGATGTGCCCTCGGGGGTGGTGACGCCGAGCTTTACGAGGAATGGGGCATTGGCGACGGCCTTGGGTTTCGCGTGGTCGTGCTCCGGCGAGGGTGCCTCGGTGAACGTGGGGCGCGATGCGCGCAGGTGCGGTTCGCCGCCGGGGCGAACGCGGAGACGCCAATCGCCGGTGGTGGTGAAAAGGTGGGCTTCCTCGAAATCGGTGGCGACCCACTTGGCGACCACGGCGACGGCATCGGCAAAGGGTTCGTTTTGCGTGAGATCGCGGGTGGCGTGGCGGATCGTGAAGGAGACAGCTTTCCCAGCTTTCAACTCCACGACGCGGGCATAGATGTTGCGCGCGCCCTCGCGGCTGCGAGGGCGGCTCAGGGTGAGCTTTGCAAAGGTGCCTGAATCGAGGCTGGTGCGGAGTTTTTCCAGGAAACGGTCGATCATTCGAGTGGGTCAGTGGAGACGAGTGTGGGTGAGAGTGCGATGGGAAAGTGATCGAAGCAGGGAACGATGATGAACGTTGTGCAGTGGAGTTTGGAGCTGAGATGGCAATGTATTTGAAGTGAGGTCCTTCGACTCGTTCCTCGCTCAGGATGACGCGTTTTAAAAAGGCGCCCCACACTACGAAGTTGCCCATTGAAAGTCGCACGTGAGAATAGACTCAAGACCTACGAGACTCGACGGAGGGGAGTTGGCGGTGGATTCCACGGGATTGTTGCCTCGCTACGCTCGCCTCCGAGCTGACTTCGTCAGGCTTTCTCGCTTCGCTCGAATCAGTCGCTAAAGCTCCCTCAGCAGTGACAGTGATTTGGGAGGGAGTGCCTCTACTCTGGGGTGGAGATGTTTGCCTCGACGCAGTAATCGTTGGGTCACGCTCTAACCGCCCAACGGAGTTTGGCGGGGGTGGAGCGGGGGTTGGTGCGCTGCTCTTCGCGGGAGGCGCGGATGACCTCGTCGTTTATTTGGGTGAAGTGGCCTGTTTCCAGTGCATGGCGGAATGCGTGCTTTACCCGGCGATCCTCTCCGCTGTGAAAAGTGAGGGTCGCCACGCGGGCGCCGGGTTTCATGCACTCGGGGAGCCTGCGCAGGAAGGCATCGAGCGCGGAGAATTCGTCGTTCACCGCGATACGGATCGCCTGGAATACACGTGGGATTGCGGCGGCAATTTCCTCCTCCACGGAGCGGCGGATGGTTTTGGAAAGGGTCTGGCGCACGACATTGGCGAGCTGTTTCGTCGTGGTCGGGCGCGCGGCGGCGATGGCTGCAGAAAGTGAGGCAGCGTGGGGCTCATCGCTGTGCTGGGTGAGCCAGCGCTCGATTTCGGTGGCCGAGCTGCGGGCGATCATTGCTGCGGCGTCGAGGCCACGGGCTGGGTTCATGCGCATGTCGAGCGGGGCGTCGACCTTGTAGGTGAAGCCGCGGGCGGGGTCGTCGATCTGCATGGAGGAGAGGCCGAAGTCTGCGAGGATCGCATCGGCAAAAGCCCCCCCACCCTCGCTGGCAGCGAGACCGGCGATGCCTGCGAAATTCATGCGGTGGACGCTCAGGCTTTCTGGTGGAAAACCGAGGGCGCGCAGGCGTGCCTCTGTCTTGGGGAGTTCCACGGGGTCCTGGTCGAGGCCGATGAGGTGGCCGCCGGGCTGCACGGCCTTGAGTAGTTCTTGGGCGTGCCCGCCGTAGCCCAGGGTGCAATCGAGCACTGTCTCGCCGGGCTGCAGTCGTAGTGCTTCCAAGACCTCATTCACCATGATGGGGCGGTGCGTGCCCGCGGGTGTCTTGCCGGCAGCGAGCACCTTGGCAAACGTCTCGGGGTCGCGCGAAGGGTCGATCTCCTTGTATTTTTGGTGAAACTTGCGCGGGTTTTTTCCGCTGTAGCGCGGACGGCGTGGAGGCCGGGGCGGTGCGTTTTCGTCCATGCTCATTTGCTTCCCGTTGCGGCGGCTGCTTGCGCGGTGATTTGCTTGGTGAGTTCCGCCGCCTTTGCCTCGGCTTCGTCCACTGGCAAGCCTTTGCCTACGCCTGGACGCAGATGGCCTGCGGCGTTGAGGTAGGCATCCGCCAGAACGCGTTCGCGCTTGCGAATGGTTTCCATGAAGGCCTTGCCCTCGGGGCTCCTTGTCCATGCGCCATCAAGCCACTCGGTGAAACGCGCGGCGGCGTCCGGAGCAATCTCGCGGATGATGCATTCCGCCATCGCACGGTGCCCATCTGCGTTGGGGTGCACGCCATCACCTGCGAATTTATAAGTGGGGTCAGTTGCCCGTTTTGTGTCGAGCACGGCACGCATCGCCTTATGGGTGTCCACTACGCGCCAGCCTTTTGCTTTTTGCTCCAAGAGCCATTCCGCATAGCGCGTGAGCACTTCATCGTAGCCTTCGAATTGCTGGCCGTCTTTTACGGTATTGGCGGGAAACACACGGCCTTTCAGTGGCACCGAATCAAATACTGCCGGGGTGAGATGAATGATATCCGCACCGGCTGCCTTCACTTTTGTGCGGAGTTTTTCGGTGCCTTCGCGATATTTCGCAAAACGTGTCTCGTCCAATGGGAGGTAAATTCCGCAGTTCATCCCGTAGCATGCAAAAACGAGATCGGGCTTCACCGATGCGAGCACACGGTCCAGGCGCTCGTGGAGATCCGGACGGGGGAATTTTCCGCCGGCGTGGCCAGCCTCACTGAGGCCGCTTACTGTCTCGCTCGCGAGTCCGCAATTGATGACCTTGATCTCGCGCCCGGGGAACTGGGTGACGAGGAAGGTTTCGAACAAATCCACGTACTGGCCGGAGGCGGTGATGCTATCGCCTAGGAAGAGGATGCGCTTTGTGCCTGGGAGCACGTCTGCGGCGCGGGTGGAAAGCGCCATCGCGATGAGGAAAAATAGGTTGAGGAGAAGTCTCATGGCGCGCTGGTGTAGTGGGCGATTGGGTTTTGCGCAAATGTGGAGATGGGTGCGAATGCCTTGAAAAGCATCGGCCCTTTACGAAACGTTCCTTCTGTCCCGCAAATGCGGTATCAACTTTCCCTTGCCGCCTGACCGTAACTTCTGCCATACGGCGGGTCTTCTCTTTTTCCATCCCATGCCGTTTATCTCATCGCTGCGCAACCTGAAGGGCAACACCAAGACCAAAGTGGAGGCTGAATTGAGCCGCACTGGCGGTCTGCTACGACTCGCTCCCTGCTGGGTGCCGCGTTCGTTTCTCCAGCCCGGCAAGCGCCTCAAGCTGCACCCCGATGATCTGTATGCCTACGGCCTGAACCGTGGTGGAATCGACGAGCGCTGGTTTGCCAGCACGACTCCCGCAGCGAATGAAAACCGCACGCCGGACGAGGGCCTCTCCTACGTCGTCGTGGGCAAGGAAAAGTTCACCCTAGCCCAGGCGGTGGAGGACGGCGGCGCAACGCTGATCGGCCCAAAGATTTGGAAGAAGTATGGCAAGTGGCCGGTGTATTCGAAGTTCTTCGACAACATGGGACCCATCCCCCACCACATGCACCAGAGCGCCAAGCAGGCGAAGCTGGTGGGCCAGGAAGGCAAGCCGGAGAGCTACTATTTCCCGCCGCAGCACAACAATGTAGGCAACAATTTCCCCTACACGTTCATGGGCTTTGAGCCCGGCACGACGAAGGAGCAGGTGCGGCAGTGCATCGCGAACTGGAACAAGGGCGAAAACGGCATTCTCGATCTCTCGAAGGCCTATCGACTGAAGGTCGGCAGCGGCTGGCTCATCGACCCGTGCATTCTGCACGCGCCCGGCTCCCTGTGCACCTACGAGCCGCAGTGGGGCAGCGATGTTTTCGGAATGTATCAAAACCTCGTGGAAGGCCGCGAAGTGCCATGGAGCCTGCTGGTGAAGGACATGCCCAAGTCGAAGCACAAGGACATCGACTTCATCGTGGATCAGCTCGACTGGGACAAGAACGTGGACCCGAACTTCAAGGACAACCACTACCTCGAGCCCGTGCCGGTGGCCGACACGGCCAGTGAAGGCTACATGGATCGCTGGATCGTTTACGGCAAGGTGGACGGCGAGCAGCTTTTCACCGCAAAGGAACTCACCGTGGAACCCGGCGCGACTGCAGTCATCAAGGACACAGGTGCCTACGGCCTCATCTGCGTGCAGGGCATCGGCAAAATCAACAAGGAGCCGCTCACCTCGCCCAAGCTGATCCGTTTCGGCGAGTTGACCGAAGACGAGTATTTTGTGACCGAGGACGGCGCAAAGGCTGGCGTGACCTACACGAACACCAGCAGCACCGAGCCGCTCGTAATTTTGCGCTATTTCGGACCCGAAGTGAATCCCAACGCTCCTGCGATGGGCGCTTACAAAAACCTCAAGGCCCGGTAAACCACCGAGCCCCTCCCAGCCAGAACCATACGCCCAATGAAGACCGCCCGGATCGCCCTTGCCGCCATCGTGCTCGCCTGTGCCGCCGCCCTGCCCGCGCGCGCAGATGCCCCGCTCGAAGGATTCAAAAAAGAGCTCACTGCCTTCAATGCTTTCACCAAGCAGCAGGAGGGCAAGACTGCCGAAAATCCGATGGCCGGGATTGCGATGATCCGCAATCTCGTGGACCGGCTGAAGACCGTGAAGACGGACGGGCTGCCTGAGGATCTCAAGGCGGGGTTCAGCGAGTTTGTCGCGACGATCTCCAAGATGAGCGAACTGCTCAAGGACTGGCCGGAGAAGGTGGAGGACATCGAGCCGTACGTGAAGAAGCGGCTGGCCGAGGATCCGAAATTCATGGAGACCATGGAGGACAAAATTGCGGCGCTGGACAAAGAGATGCAGCCGGCGATCCAGAAGCTGGAGGAGCTTGGGAAAAAATACGGCCTCGAGGGGCTCGACAAGATTGCGCCGGGGAATGAGACGGCTTCGGCCTCGCCTCAGCCTGTTGCGTCGCCGTTGAAAAAGTAGTTTTGACGACGTGAGAGGTGAGAAGTGGAGACGTGAGAGGACGCGTCCATTTCAGTCGACGGCCACGAGCAGCGCTTGCGTCTTCTCACATCTCCACTTCTCACCTCTCACGTAGAGCTCACGGTGCCTTCGCCTGGTCTGGTTTTTTGACGCGGTAATACTCCACGTAGCCGATCATCATCTCATCGGAGGTCTGGGAGCCCCAGCGGACGGTGGCGGCGGGGTCGGGGTTGGCGGGATTCTGGGCGCTGTTGTCGAACCAGCCGGTCACTTTTAAGAGGGAGCCGCCGGGGATGAGCGGGGGGTCGGCGTAGAGGGTGGGGATTTGCCAATTGAAGTCGTAGCGGGGGATATCGACGAGCGTGCGGGGCTCGCCGCCCGGGGTGAGGACTTCGAAGCGGGCGGCTTTGCCGCGGACGTGCATGTGCGGCA
>JAYUWZ010001131.1:0-5446 GCA_043753265.1 Verrucomicrobiaceae bacterium | reverse complement strand
CTCCGCGACCTGAACGGAGACGGCGAGATGGATTTCATCGAGTGCTTTAACGACGACCATCAAGTGACCGAGCATTTTCACGAATTTGCGATGGGTTTGCAGACGGATGCGGCGGGGAATTTTTACTATGCAAAGTCCGGACGGCACGCGCTCGACTCGGTGATTCCGCATCACGGCACGTTGCTGCGAATCAGCGCGGACGGCTCGCGCACGGACATTCTGGCCACGGGCTTCCGCGCGGCGAATGGCGTGTGCCTGAATGAGGACGGCACGTTTTTCGTGACTGACCAGGAAGGTTTCTGGACGCCGAAGAATCGCATCAACCGCGTGAAGATTGGCGGCTTTTACGGCAACATGTATGGCTATACCGATGTGACGGACACGGCTGACTCGGCGATGCAGCCGCCCATGGTATGGATCACCAACGAAAAGGATCGCAGCCCTGCGGAGCTTGTGTGGGTGCCGCGCGGCGCGTGGGGGACGCTGGGCGGATCCCTGCTGAATCTCAGCTACGGCACGGGGCGCGCGTTCATAGTGCCGAATGAGGAGGTGGGTGGAAAATGGCAGGGCGCGGTGTGCGAGCTGCCGATGCCGGCGTTTGCCACGGGCATCATGCGCGGACGCTTTGCGGCGGATGGCGCGCTCTACACGACCGGCATGTTTGCGTGGGCGGGAAATGCAACGGCACCGGGAGGGTTTCACCGCATCCGCCGCAGCGACAAAGCCGCGCATGTGCCCGTCGCCGTGCACGCGGCACGAGGTGAGATGCGTGTGACTTTCAGCGAGGCGATTGATCCCGGCAGCGTGAAGCCCGAGGCTTTCACGCTGAAGGTGTGGGCGCTCAAGCGGACGAAGAACTACGGCTCGAAGCACCATGAGGAACGCATGCTGGCCATCGCGTCCGCGCGACTGAGCGAGGATGGCCGCAGCGTGACGCTGGGCATTCCCGATCTTGCGCCGGTACACTGCTACGAGCTTAGCGTGAAGCTTCGCGCAGGCGACGGGGCCGGTATCGAGCGTTCGCTGCATGGGACGATTCATGAGCTGGCTGTGAAGTGAGGCGAAGCCATTAAACGCACCCGCGCAGTTTACTCACTTCAACATCTTCTGCATGATGTGGACGTCGAGGAGGCGGCCGAACTTTTTCCCGACTTGTCTCAGCGTGCCGACGTGGATGAAGCCTGCGCTTTCGTTGAGGTGAATACTCTCGTGGCTGCCCTCGGCTATCCGCGCGATGAGCGTGTGGTACTGCAGCACGCGCGCCTCCTGGATAATCGCGTCCTTGAGCTTGCGGCCGATGCCACGACCGCGATGCGTGGAGTGCACGTAGAATGAGGTCTCGGCGGTTGCGTCGTAGGCAGGGCGCTCTGACCATTGCGTGAGGCAGGCCCAGCCGACCACTGTGCCGTCCACGACTGCCACCAAAACCGGATGCCGCTCATCGTGCGACTGCAACCACTGGGTGCGATCTTCCACGCTTTTCGGCTCGGTATCGAAGGTGGCTGTGGTGGTGAGGATGGCTTCGTTGTAGATGCCGACGATGGCCGGGGCGTCTGCCAGCGTGGCGCGGCGGATGGTGAAATCGGCGATCATTTTGAGGGAGTACTACGCTGATTTAAGTTTGGCTAACTGAAGCTGTCACCTCTGCCTTTGACTTTGCAACAATGCGTGAAACTCCTGACAAAAGTGGTTCGCAAACTCGCCGGGTATGATAATCTCGCCCTCCATTGCAGCCGATGCCTTCCAGCCAGCGATTCGGTATAGCACGGAAATCCATCCCCTGGCGTCGCGCTGAAAGCGGAGCCATCCGGATTCGCTGAGCCCAATCTCGACTTGGGCGCTCTTGAGTGACTCGAACTCGGCCAAGTGCTGGAGGGTTTCGTCGCCTGCGTTGAGCATCAGACAATCATGCGATGCAGCGAATCTCCGGCCGGAGGCGGAGGCCACAGTTTCGACCTTGCAAGCAAAGAAGCCATCGCCGATCGAGACGGGTTCGATGGAGAGAAAATTGTCGTCGTGGCCAATGCGCATCGGGTTTTAGTTATGGCCTCAAGCTCCGCAGAGGAAGCTGGGTAGCCGAATTGGCTCGACGCTTTGCGCACTCAGGAAGTGGAAGTTTTGTGAAAGTGTTCATGAAGCCTGCAATAACCTTGATATGTTTTGTGGGATTGTAGCTTGCGATGTTGAACGTATGCCATCTCATCTGCCTCCGGTTTGAGACAGACGGACTCAACAGCAATCCAGTCATCGAGGTGTCCAGGTGGGTCGATGCAATAAATCGAAATTTCCGCGTGGAGGTCCGCCGGGTATACGCTCAAAAGCTCTTGAACGGAAACTGAAGCGGCGGTTTTGGATGCGACAGCGAATAACTCATTACGAGTGATCATCCCGCGTCTGTAAGAAGTGAGTGATTCCAATACTGCAGCGATGTCTTCGTTATTCATTGCTCGGGAAGGGCGTTCCGGACTTGCACGCGAACGGGGCATGCATCTTGAGTATTTGAATCTACAAGTTTTTGTTTGGGATCGCAGCAAAGAAGGCTTGGAGCTTTGCGGGGTCGAGATGGTCGTTGGTGCGGACGCTGCTGCAGAGGTCGAGGCCGAAGGGTTGCACGGCGGTGATGGCCTCGGCGACGTTGTCCGGGTTGAGGCCTCCGGCGAGGAAGAGGGGGATGGGGATGGCGTCTCGGATGCGGCGGCTGAGGGTCCAGTCGTGGGTGCGACCGGTACCTCCGAGAACTTTGACGCCGAGGGTGGGATTGCCGGAATCGAGCAGGAGGGCATCGACGTGGGCAGCGGCGGCGATGGCGTAGTCGACGGACTCGGGGCCGGTGACGTGGACTACCTGGACGAGCGCGATGCCGGGCAACGCTTCGCGGAGGCGGGGGTAGACGGTGACGGGCAGATGGTCGCAAAGCTGGAGCGTATTGGTGCGGCAGCGGCGCTGTTGCGCGATGATTGCCTCCGCGGTGTGCTCGCTGGTGAGGAGGAAGGTGGCGATGGGTGGCGGGACCGTGGCGGCGATGCGCGCGATGGTGTCCTCGGGGATGACGCCGGGGCCGCTGGGCATGGCTGCGACAAGGCCGAGGGCGGAGGCACCGCAGGCGATGGCGAGCGCGGCTTCCTGCGGGGATTTGATGCAGCAGATTTTTACTCTTGGGCGTGGGTGCACGTGGATGTTTTTTATTCGGGCAGGTTCCACTTCTCACTCAGGGTTTAGGGGTGGCCTGGGCGGGTTTCTTTTTGGGGAAGAAACTGCTCTGGATCGCGCCGATAAAGCTGAGGGTACCGATGGCCACGGCAAACCAGGCGAGGCCCATTCTCCAGCCGGGGGGTGGCTCGGCGAGGGCGAGGCTGGGCTCCTTGCCGCGCATGAATTGCTCAACCAACAGTCCATCGCTCTCCCGATCCCATTTGAGCTTGGAGCCGTCGGCGCCAATAAATGCCAGATGCAATTCGCGACTGCGCTTCCTGTTTTCCTGGGCTGAATCGCGGCGGCCATCGCGCACGGCATTGTCCCGCCCCACGCCGGTCACGCCCTCGATGGTCTTGGTATAAAATTGCCGCCCTGCGAAGTGATTGGAGCCGGTGACGCGGAAGGAGCCATCGCCGGTGCGCACGAGCAGCATGCGGGGTTCCGTGCCCGCCACCAGGCCGGCTCCCAGAATGCAAACCGAGATCGCGGTCAGAATTAAAAATGCGACGACGTATGAGCCGGGCTTCGGCTGGACGGGTTTCGGGGCATCGGGCGCGTGGATGGACATGCGGGTGGGATTTACTCCGGCGGGAGAGGGTCGATCAATAGCTCCGAGAGAAAACGGATTTCGTAATACGGAAGTGCCGGAAAGCCCGGACGGCTATCTTCGTCTTTCGGCGAATAGCCAACCACGGCGCCATCTGCCATCATCCATTCACTTCACAGTGAAATTGTCCGCATGCCTGCTGTTCATCGTGCTCATGTGCCTCGCCCCTGCCATCCCGCAGGCGCGGGCGCAGCAGCCACCACCCCCTGCTGAGCAGAAGCCGCTTCTCACCGTGAAGGCCATCCGCGGCATGTCCCCGGCGCAGATTGCGCGCGAGCGCCCTGTTGCGCGGGCGCAGGGGGTGGTGACGCTGCATGCCACGAATTACCCGTGGTTCTTCATCCAGGATGCCACGGGTGGGCTCATGGTGGAGCCAGCGAACAAGGCCATCCCGGCACTGCATCCGGGCGATGTGGTGTCGGTGGAGGGGCCGGTTGTGACGGGGATGTTTGGCCCTTACATCGGGCGCGCCACATTCAGCGTCACGGGGCGGGGTCCCCTTCCGGAGCCGGATCGCGCATCGACCATCCAGCTTTGCGACGGCTCGCACTTTGGGGATTTCGTGGAGGTGGAAAATACCGTGGTGCGAGTGCGCGAGGGGCAGGGCGAGACGTGGCTCGATCTCGTGTTTCAGGGCTCTGGGATGTATGTGATCGTGCAGGATGCGAAGGCTCTGCCGCCGGTGGAAAAACTGATTGGCGCGAAGATTCGGGCGCGCGGCGTGAACTGGCCGCAGAATGATCGCTTTGGCGGGCATGTGCGGCTGAGCGATGCGTCGCAGCTCACCATCACTGGTGCCGCTGCGGTGTTCACCCCGCCTGGCGCAGCATGGTGGGTGCTGCCGGGGGCTGGCGGGGCTGCGCTCGTGGGTGGCATCGCGTGGCTGCGGCTGCGGCGGCTCACGGAGGAAATCAAAGGCGCGAAGCGGTTCCGACTGCTGTATGAGCGCTCGCCGGATGCGACGCTGATGTTTGACCAGACAAACGGGCGCTTTCTCGATTGCAATGAGGCCGCGCTGAAACTCTTTGTCGCGGAGCGCAAGTGGATCGTGGGCCGCGCGCCATGGGAACTCGCGCCCGAGCTCCAGCCGGATGGTGTTTCCTCCAGGGAAAAAGGCCAGGAGATCATCGAGCGCGCCGTGCGCGCGGGCTCGCTGCTTTTTGAGTGGCAGCACTGCCGCGCGGACGGCACCGATTTTCCCGCTGAGATTTCCGTGACAATCATCGACATGGAGGATGTGACGCGCTGGGTGTGCGTGGTGCGGGATGTGACCGCGCGCAAGGATGCCGAGGCTGCGCTGCGCGCGATGAACCTCACGCTCGAGCGGCAGGTCAGCGAGCGCACCTCCGCCCTGGTGCAGGCACAGCAGGCGCTCCGGGACAGCGAGGAAAAATTCCGACTGCTGGTCGAGGGCGCGAGCGATGCCATGGGCCTGCTGGATCCCGTGGCGGGGCGAATCGTACACTACAACGCGGCGGCGGTGGCGCTCTTTGGGGCCTCCTCGCGCGAGCACCTCATGAACGCGCACCCCTGGGAAATTTCCCCGGAATTCCAGCCGGGCGGGCAGCCTTCCAAGGACAAGGCGGCGCACAATATCCAGACCGCCCTGGTTCACGGAGCGCACCGTTTCGAGTGGCTGCATCA
>JAYUWZ010001130.1:0-11335 GCA_043753265.1 Verrucomicrobiaceae bacterium | reverse complement strand
TCCAGGCGGCCGTAGTTTTCAGTCAGGGTAAGCTTAAGACTGTTGGAGAGGTATGGCTGTGCCTTGCGCTTCCCGGCACCGACCACCTCCACCAGCACATTCGCCGTGGCAAATTCCGCGGGCAGCGCGATCTCCATCTTGTCCTTGTCTTTCGGGACTTCGTGGGTGCTCGATTTCGTGGGCTTCACGATGCTGAAACGGCTGGAATCCTGTCCCACAAAAGGGCTGCTGCTGAATGAAAACTCCGGGTCCATCAGGTAGTAGTTCACCGTCACCTCCGTGAGATTTTTGCTCGTGAGCGCGATGGCTTTGTTCTCCACCTTGAAGTCAAAGGCCGGCTCTGTCGCGGCCAGCTCTCCCTGCTGCCTCTCGCGATCCGGCCCGCCACCCTCGCCGGGCTTGGCCGGAGCCTTGCCCTCGATTTCGTCGAGTTGCGTGGACACGGTCGCAAAGAGCGTTTTCCAGCGCGCGATGGGATAGTCCGCATACTGCGCGGCGACGCCCCGGGCCGTGGCCAGGTCGTTCTCGTAAAAGCCCGCGTAGCAGCGGAAATAGTCGTGCTGGATTTGCGTGGGCAGCGCCCTGGCATCCACCGCCTTGAACCGCGCCAGCCCTTCCTCCACGCGATCCTGGAGGAACAAATGATACGCGAGACTCATGTTATCCGTGGCATCCAGCGCGGGCTTGTGCGCGAGGATTTTCAGGAACGATTGATACTGCCCCAGCACCGCGGGATTCGCGATGCGCTGTTCTGCGCCGAGCCTGTGTGCGCGCTGGTTCACGAGCGGCGAATACTCCAGGTGCTCATACGTGCGGCGCTCCACGGGGTCCAGCAGCACGAGCTTCGTCGAGAGCCACGGCCCGCACTGGGAAGCGAAGCGATCGTTGCGCTTGATCCACTCGCGCAGCGCCCCCGGCTCATTGTGCATCAGTGCGTAGCTGTAGATCGTTTCATTCCACACATGGTGTGCGAGCAGGAAGCCAGTGAGCTTTTTGAAAAACGCTGCGTCGTGGCAGCGCCACGCGATGCGATTCAGGTCCACCCCGGCGAGATTGTTTTGCTCCAGGAATGCGAAGACCTCCGCATCCGTGCCCTCCTGCGAGACATAGGCCCACGAGGCTTTGTCCACCTGCGTGAGCTTGGAAACCACATTGAATTCCATCGCCTTGCCCGCACCCACCATCGCGCCGCTCACGGACACATTGACCGGGAAATGCGCGAACTTCTTCGCGCCTCCCGTAGCGGGGAAATAGAAGAAATATTCGAGCTGCTGCGTGGTGTAAGGAGCCAGCCGCACGTAGCGCGAATCCGTGGCCTTGCTGCTTTTCACCGGCAGCGCGCCCTGCGGGATTTGCAGCAGCACATCCGCCTTCGCGACTGCGCTGGTGGGATTCGTCACCACCACGTTCGCCCCGTAAACGACGCCCGTGAGAAATTCCTCCGTCACGTATTTCTCGAACTTTTCATTCCCCTCCTGGCGGTAGCGGTCGCCCTCGCGGAAGAAGCTTTGCGATACAAGGATCTCACCCTTCGGCGCATTGGCCTCGGGTGCCGTGGCGGGTTTGATTTCCTTGTGATACACAATCACCGGTCCATCCGCCGTGAGGGTGAGCTGCCCACCATCCGCTTTCACTGTGTGCTTCGGCGCATCGAAGGGCAGGTCGAGTACGGCCAGCACGAGCATCATCTCGGCAAAGGTGTGGCTCGCCTCCGCGACGTGTGGCGAGACGAATGCGCCTTTGCTGCCATCCGCCACCCACTTCGCGTAGTCGCGCCAGAATGCGCTCACCGGCACCAGCGCGGCATCCTGCTGGGTGATGCGCAGGTGGTAGTAGTTGTTCTCCGCCCATTCCTTCGTGACGCCGAGCGTGCGGTAGTAGGCGCGGTGGAGTTTCCGAATCTCCGCCACGTCCACCTGTCCGTAAAAGTTTTCCACCTGTGCGCTCCAATTGTGCTGCGCGTCGAGCGTCTGCCTGCTGAACCGGAATTCATCCGTCGTGGTATAGAGCTTGCGCGCGGCCTCATCGAGAGCCGCACCCCTGTCCTTGCCGTCTTGCAGCGCCTTGGCGAGCATGGGGCGCTTTGCTGGAGCGGCAAGGGCGTCGCTCTCGGCCAGTTTCTCCCCGTCTTGCAAGCTGAGGGAAAGCCCCGCCGAGAGCTTCTGTTCGACTTGCTTCAGCCCCTTCGCGTTTTCGGCGACGCTCCTTTCGGCACCGAGTCTGCCGCTCGAGGGCTTTGGCGCAGGAGTGGCGGGGGAGGCAGGCGCATCATGCACCTCGCCTTGCGGATCGCTGGGGGGCAAAAAACCGCGCCGCTTTTCCCCTTCCATTCGAGCGGCCCCCGCAATCGTGAGACCTTCGCTGGTGGTGGCCATCGCACGCCCACGCAAGGCGGTTTCAAAGAGCCTCTCCTGCTCCTCGGCATTGGGCGGAATAAGTTCCCACTGCTCCGTGACCGCCCTCGAGATCGCAGCGGCCTCGTCTGGCAGGCGCTGTGCGAGTAGTGCGCGCTCGGCGGCATTCAGCCTGCGGTAGGCGGAGGGCTGCAAATACGGCGCAAGATCGTTCCCCACGAGGAAGTCATCCATGAAGGTCTTGTCCTTCTTGCTGGCGAGCGCGGGCTTGATGACCTTTCCAAAAAACTCCGCATCCTTCCGGGCTAGAAAGAAATTCAACTCGTGGCAGGCGAATTCATCATACTTCGCGCGCTTCTCCTCGTCCTTCAGCTTCGGCCACTCCAGCACCCACGCAAACTGCGCGAGCGTGCCATTGCCACTCAGCGTGCTGAGCAGCGAGTGAATGCCGCTGAGCGTGTCGTAGGTTTCAAGTTCGCCGGTGACCACATCGGCCAGCGTCAGCGTGCGCCCTTTTTCCAGCACCGTCTTCTCGCGCCGCTGGGTAAAAGGTTTCGCGGGATCCAGATTTCGCGCGAGCCGCTGGTCGGCAAATTGCGTGGGCACCTCGGGCAGCGCAAATTGCTGCGAAACCGCATTCACCAAATCCTCCGCATACACCTGCACATGCTGCCGGTCCCCCAGCGCCTTGCGGTCGATGCGCACCACGCCCTCCTTGTCCGGAATCAGATTGTAAATCACCGGCGCACTCGTGGCGAGGAAGTCGAGATTGGTTTCCGAGTTGATGGAGTTACCCCGGCCCTTTTCCATCAGGTTGTCCTTGTATCTGCTAATGACCCTCCTTCGCTTGGCCTCTTCCTCCATTCTGTCTGCGTCCATTTCGGCAGCAGCCTGCGCCGCCTCCAGCGTTAAGGTCTCCACATCCGTGTCGCGGATCGCCCAAGGATTCAGCAGCAGCCCCGGCCTCGCGAGCATGTTGCCTGCAAACTTTGCCGCCGCCCGCCGCTCCAGGATGTAGCGATACTCGTCCCCGATCTCCCGCTCGCTGGTAAAGAGATTCGGAAATTTGCCGGGAAAGCGCGTGCCGACGCCATCGCGTTCAAACTGACCCAGTCCTTCAAACAGACTGTTGCCCATCGCAAAACGCGAAGCCGCAATATGCACCCGCGCAAAAGCGGACGAGTTCGCGAGCTTGATGGTGATGACATCCTTGTCCGCAGCGATGCTGGTGATTTGCAGCGGCGCACCCTGATTTGCCTCAAGACTTCGGTGCTTGCCCAAGTACCACCCGTCCACTAAGCGTCCATCGGTAATCTTGATCGCGATGTCCTCATCCTCTCCGCGGATTCGCAGCGCGTAGTCACCTGGGAGAAGTCCGGTGACTTCCAGAAACCCATCCCTGAGCGCCACCTTCGCACGATGGTCTGCAGTGAAAATCTCCTTTCTTACTTCCAGCAGGGATACATCGCTGGCGGCGAGCGCGGCTGGCCCTGGTCCGCCGGGCACCGGGCGTGCATTCCACGGTATACGCACGACATCGCCCGTTTTCGAATGCACTGTGTTTACCCAGGTACGGTCCGAACCATCGGGGTGCAATTCTGCTTTCCGCCCGTTGGGAGCAGTCGCCTGCACGATCATTATTCCCGGCAACGAGCCAAGCAGCACGCGGCCCTTCTCATCCGTTTTCAGTGAGAAGTTCTGCGGCCTCGTAAAATCTCGGTGCGTGAAATCAAAGATGATGAGTTGATCCGCAATGGGCTCTCCATTCTTACCCAGCAGTTCGTAAACGTGGTTTCCCTCAAATTGCGAAAAGTGCCCATCGCTCGTTGCCTCCGTGGCATCGATGCTGTTCACCGCCCACGTAAACGAAGCGCTCACATCGCGCTTCTCACCACCTGCGCTCAAGACTGCCACCTTTGCCGTGAGCGTGACGCTCAAGCTCGCCAGTCGCTCTGGCACCGTGAGCGCATGCGTGAGCACGCCACCCGCAGTCAGCTTCAAATCCTTCACCTCACGCGTCGTCGGAATGCCATCCAGCGTCGTGGAGGCAATGGTCAGTTGGGGCTCCGAGAGCAGCGCGGGATCGAGGTGCGCTTCGCCCAGGGTCAGCCCTGTGCGAATGGCAAGCGTGGCCTCGCGCCGCGCGAGCAATTGCTCCCGCTCGATGTGAAATTGCGCATCCAGTTTGTATTCCTCGGAGTGATGTGTGAACTGCGTGAACGTCGCAAAGGAGCCTTCCGGATCGCTCACCACGATGGCCTTCTTGCCCGCCTTGGCAGTGAATGGAATCACGATGCGCCCCATCTTTTTGTCTCGCGTAAATTTGCGCCCGTCGACCCACACCACGGCATCCTCCACTGGCTCCCCCTTTTCATCCACCACCAGCAGCATGTCGCCCGCTGGCCCGGATTTTTGCAGCGCCTGCCATTGCCCCACGCGCACCAGCGCGCGGCTGCTCCGTCCGCCACCGATGAACTCGATGACCCACGCACCGCGCCTGCCCTTCAGTGCGGGAAACTTGAATGTCTGCCGCGTGCGGAGGAATGGCCCGGTGTCAAAAGTATGCACCTCCTCGCTGTTTGCCACCAGACCGTCGAGATTCAGGTCGGTGTTCAACTGGCGGCGCTGCGTGAGGAAAAAGTTCAGCGCATTCAGTTCATACACGCGCACCAGCAGCTTCGGCGTGTTCTTCACCACGACGTCAAATTGCGCATCGTCTCCCGGCTGAAAGAATGGCGGATTCGCCTCTGGAAATTCGATGTCCACGCGAACCTTCAACTCCTGGAATGCCTCAGGAGTGAGCCACGGAGCCCACCGCTCGGGATTCCCGTGCCCGCCCACAATCAAGGCCTCCGCGAGCACCGGGCGCAGCCAGCTACTGCGCACCACACCGGTGTAGGCGCTCATCATCCCCTCTCCGAGCTTGCCCGGCGCGGCCTTCGCAGCCTGCTCGAAAAGCGCGAGGAAGTAATCGCGCACCAGCTCCTCGTCGCTCCCAATGGGCTTCAGCAGCGGCAGCAGCTCGCTCAGATCGTCGTCCAGTTCGCTGAGCTGATCCCCCTGCGTTTTCTCCAGCCACTTCTCGTTGGCGTATTCCACCGGGCGGGGGAGCTTGAGATACTCCAGAAAGCGCGCTGCATCGTACACACCCTTCTTCCGGTCGTGCTCCAGCCGCCGGTAGAGGATGTGCGTCTTCAGCGAATTGTAAGCCCCCGGCAGCGTGCGCGCATACGCCATCGCGCGGTCGAGCCACGCCTCGCGCTCGGCGGGATCGAATGCGATATCCACATCCTCCGAGGGTGCCAGCTTGCTCATCCGCACCTTGATGAATTCCTCCTCGGTCACCAGCGACGGGATCGCCTTTGCCAGCGCATCGAGTTGCGCGGGCAGAAGCTGGGCGTGGATGGGAAAATGACCAAACTCCTCGTGCCCCTCGCTCTTCAGTTCGGTGAGGATCAGTTCCACGAGCCCCGGCACATCCGGCCTGTCCACCTTCGCCAGCAGCGCGCGCCGTTGCTGGGTTTTTAGCGGAGTTTTGCTGCTCACGAGCTGCTCCAGTGCGTTTTTTGAAAACGAGTCCAGCTCCTCATCATTCTGCAATGAATCCCGCTCGAAGACCCCGCGCAGCACGCGCTTCGGGTCCAGCACCGTGGGGAGGTCCGGCTTTTTGTCGCGCACCTCGCGCTGGTGGGTAAAGGCCACGCCGAGATGCTCGCGCAGATAGGTCAGGGTCTTTTGCGGGGTGGCATCGTAGTCCAGCAAGGCCTCTCGATTTTCGATGATCCGCCGCCGCGCATTCTCATCAGGGAAGCGATCCTTCCATTGCGTCATGATAGCCTCGAACTTCGCCTCGTTGCGCGTGTTTTGGTAATGCAGCGCATGGAAGAAATAGTTGTCCTCCGAGCCAGGCACCAATTCTCCCAGCACCTTCTCGCGATCCGGCGCGAGCGCGAATTTCTCTATATACCCCACCTCGCTGGCCGCCCAGTTGAGGGAGGGGAAACAAACAGCCGTAAGCGCGGCAAGGGCGGCGGGGAGGTAGGAGCGCGAGTTCATGAGTGCGGTGAAAAGTGGATGCTGCGACCCCCTGCCATAAAGGCAAGCTGGCGGTCGAAAACCAGCAATACCCCCCGAACGCCCACGGGTTGTGAGAGAAGTGTCAAACCCCTGTGACTTGTTTGCGAGCGCCTTCGGCGCGTGGACTCTGGCGAGACGTTCCCAAGACCATTAAGCGGCGAAGCCGCCCTCGGATTGCTGCGATGCTGCGCAGCTTTGGGTCGCGAGGTGACTTGCGAGGGTGTCGCCGATAATCCCACGCTGTAAGTGTTTGCGAAGGAATACACTGCGGAGCGCCTGGGGATTATCGGCGATAGATGCGATCAGTCTGTCGGTGGAGGGGTTGTTGGGGTTTTTGCAGTTATTGCGCATGTTGCTCAAAAGCCAAAATGCGGAGCGCCGGGAGGAATATGTGCAATAGATGCGATAACTGCGTTTGGGAAGATCCGTACAGCGGATGACGCGCGAGATTGCTTTCCCTTCCACATTGCCGCCTTCCTTGATTTCCATTTTTCCTCTGGAGGCAACTATACTGGAACCTGGGTGAAGTGGCAAGCGACGGGATGGGTGGACGCCCACTCGGGATGTAGGTTCGTTTTGGGAGCAGTATTGGCTGGCGTGAGATGCTGCGGCTGGTGCTCCGCACACAGACCGCGCTCCCATTCAGGTTCGCGCCATCCCAGTTGCGGGAAAGTGCTTGAGAAACCACCCCACGTATCTGGCCTCACTTTTGCCTCAACCGCACCCGCATTACTGGATGGGGAGGGTGAGGGACACTCGCTTGCCACCTCGCAGGACGGTCACCGGGACCTTGTCACCTGCGCGGTGCTTTTGCAGGAGGTGGGCGATGAGTTCGCCTTCTGTCATGCGTGCGAGCAGGCCGTCGCAGTCCACCACCACGTCTTCTTTTTGGGATCCCGCATTTTTGGCGGCAGCGTGTTTTCCGTGCTGGCCCACGTTTTTCACGTAGAGCGCGAGGGCTTTTGGGTCGATGCCGCGTTTGGTGCGCGCGGCGTCGTCGAGATCCTCCATGACGAGGCCGCCGCTGGCCATGCCGCGCATGGGCCAGGTGCCGACGCGTCTGGAGATATCAGACTTGCGGCGCCACTCAGCAGGGAGAATCAACTGCACGGTGGACGTGGCTGCGCCGCGTTTCACGGTGATATCGAGCGGGCCCTGGGCTGGGGCGCGATGGAGTGCCCAGCTGGTGTCGGCAATCGAAATCAAAGGCTGGCCTGCAATGGCGGTGAGTTCATCGCCGGGCTTGATGCCCGCGCTGGCAGCGATGGAGGCTGGCTCGACGGATTCCACTTTTGCGGCCTGGTCGCCTGCGAGTGTGAGGCCGATGGTCTCGGGCGCGGGGAATGGGAAAATCCACTCGGTGGGGATGGGCTCGCCCTTGTCGCGGTAGGTGAGGCGCATGGCATCTCCGATCTGGTGGCAGTGCACACAGCTCTGCACGACCTTGCCGTTCCAATCGAGGTCGGCCTTGTACTTGCCGTTGAGCGTGGGGATGTCGACGGGCGTTTTGAAAGGCATCGGCGCGCTTTGCTTGCCCGTGAGGCTGGCGCGATTGGCAGGGTAGCCCTTGTGCAATGCGAGCGCGCCCACGAGCGCCTGCCTGAGCCCGGCGGTAGCCTGCTCCTGCGCGTTCTTCTGGTGGAGCCATGAGCCAAACCTGCCGTACGTGGTGCCGTCGGCATTGAAAAACATGGTGGAGAAGGACAGGTCGTAGTCGAACTGGAACTTGGAGAGTTCGAGGGCGTTGGCGTTGATGACGCGCAGGCAGACGAATTGATCGAGCAGCGGGGCGAGTTCGGATTCCTGCAAGAGCACCTTGGAGTCGATGCCCATGCATGCAAGGCAGGGCACGCAGCGGAGTACCACGAGGAGTGGTTTGCCCGTGCGCTTTGCCTCGGCGAAGCCTTGGGCGACGTCGTTGTAGAGCCAGCGCTTGTCCTTCTCGAGGGTGGCCTTGTCGTTGCGGACGGCACCTTCGCGGTCTTTTACCGTTTCGGCGAAGGCGAGTGTGGACAGGGCGAGGGTGGTGAGGAGTGTTCGGGAGAGCATCTGGGAGATAGGAGTGGGGAATGACGAATGACGAATGACGAATGACAAATGACAAATGACAAATGACAAATGACAAATGACAAATGACGGGGCTGTGCGAGGGGGATTAAATTTGGCCCAGGAGGGTCACGACCTCTTGCTCGTAGGTGTGGAAGGGGTCGCCCATTTGCAGGGCGTGGCCCTGGCCCACGGCGAGGGAGTCCCAGTTGATGACGCCGGGCTGGCGGGTTTCCACGCAGCGCTCCACGGCTTTGCCACGGCCCCAGGCACGGGTGTCGCGCGGGGGCTCGCGCAGGGCGCTTTCACGGCGGATGGTGAGATTGAATTGCTCGATCTCGTCCTGCGCGGGCAGGGCGTAGAAGAGGCCCTTGGAGGGGTTCAGGTTGTGGTACTCGAGGTCGAGGCTTTCCAGCCACGGGTCGTTCCACTCGAGGTTCTGCTCGGCGCGGAAGGTGTCGAGGAGCCACTTTTTCGAGACCCAATCCACTGCTCCGAGCAAGGCCTGGGTGTCGTTGCGCCGGAGGGCGTCGAGCAGCCACGACCATTGCTCGATGATCCAGTCGGTCTCCTCATCGCGGCCCGCGAGCGCCTCGGTGGCGGCGGCCAGAAAACGTTCCTGAATGCCGAGTGCGGTTTCGTCGCGGCCGTCCTCGAGCTGCACAAGCGCATCGATCTTGCATGCGTGGGAGACCTGGCGCGTGGCGATCACGGCGTCCTGCAGCAACACGTGGCGCGGGAGGCGGCCCTCCTCGAGCAGCGTGAGCACGAGGTGGGTGGTGCCGACCTTTAGCGCGGTGGCAAAGGGCGACATGTTGGAATCGCCGATGAGCAAATGCAGGCGGCGGTAGCGACGGTAATCGGCCAGGGGTTCGTCGCGCGCGTTGATGATGGCGCGGTTGAACTGCACCCACTGGTAGATGTCGTTCATGATGTGGTCCGCGCGCTGGCTCATCTGGAACTCCACCTTGTCGAAGGGCGGCAGGGGCGCGACCTCGAAGGCCTGCGGGGAGGCCTGGCCGACGCGGCCCGCTCCGGTGAAAATCTGGCGTGTGGCGAGAAAGCTTAGCAGCGAGCCCACGGCTTCATTGGTGAAGGCGGTCTCGCGGTGCATGAGATAATTCTCGTGGCAGCCGAACGTGGCACCGGTGTGGTGGTCGATGTTGTTTTTGAGGAAGGAGACCTCGTCCTCCACGCCCATGGCATCGAGCGCGGCCTGCACGAGTGTGTCGCCCGCGAGGTCGTAGGCGACGATGTCGCGAACGGTGCGGCACTCGGGCGTGGCGTACTCGAGATGGCCCATGTCGAGGTAGATGCGCCCGCCATTGAGCAGGAAGCCGCCATTGCCCGGGGGTTCCTCGTAATCGCGGTAGTGCTGGTCGAGCGAACCGACGCGGCCTTTTTTGAAAAGGTGGTTTTTCACGCGGGCTGGCCACGTCTCAACGGTACGCGCGCCATCGCGCGCTGCGAGGCAGCCGTATTCGGTTTCGATGCCGACGATTCTATTCATGACTCCCGGAAGAAAACTGAAGGGGGAAGTTGGTCTGGGTTTGGGGTGGGATCAAGGTGGAACATTTGGGAACGGGTACGGTTATTATATTTTCAGCAGCAGCTTCAGTTCGTTGAGCTGATCCCCACCCGCAATCCCTTCCGAAGGCGGTGTCGCCGTTACACTCTACCACACGCAGTCCAAGGCGTCGCTCGTTTCGTCTCAGATCTTGATTTGGGAGTAAACTTTGATCCCTCGTACGGTCCACCACCCTCCCTATAAAAACTTCAACGCCCAACACCCGCATCCGACTCGCTGGACGGATGGCTGGATGTTGGGCGTATGAGTTTTTAGATGCACGTTCCGCGCCACATGGGGCAGAAGCGCACGGAGTTTTTACAGACCCTTGCTGACAATGTACTTCACGAGGTCCACGCAGCGGTTGCTGTAGCCCCATTCGTTATCGTACCAGCTGATGAGCTTGAAGAACTTGCTGTTCAACTCGAGGCCGGAACCGGCGTCGAAAATCGAGCTGTGCGAATCGTGGATGAAGTCGCTGCTGACCACCTCGTCGGTGGTGTAGGCGAGGATGCCCTTCATGTAGGTCTCGCTGGCCTTCTTCATGGCGGCGCAGATTTCCTTGTAGGACGTTTCCTTGACGGTCTTTACGGTGAGGTCGACCACGGAAACCGTAGGAGTAGGCACGCGGAAGGACATGCCGGTGAGCTTGCCTTTTACTTCAGGAATGGCCAGACCCACGGCACGGGCAGCTCCGGTGCCGGAGGGGATGATATTGATAGCAGCGGAACGGCCCCCTTTCCAGTCCTTGGCGCTAGGGCCATCAACGGTCTTCTGGGTGGCGGTGTAGCTGTGCACCGTAGTCATCAGGCCTTCATCGACGCCAAAGCCTTCGGTCAGGAGAACGTGGACGATCGGGGCCAGACAATTGGTCGTGCAGGAGGCGTTGGAAATGATGTGGTGATTGGCTGCTTCATACTTTTCGTGATTCACGCCCATGACGATGGTGATGTCCTCGTCCTTGCCAGGAGCGGAAATGATAACTTTTTTCGCTCCCGCAGTGAGGTGCCCGGCGGCTTTGGCACGCTCCGTGAAAAGGCCGGTGCACTCGATGACGATATCCACTCCGAGGGCCGCCCATGGCAGAGCGGTCGGGCCCTCGCGGACGGCGAGGCATTTGATCTCGTGACCATCCACCACAAGAATGTCGTCAGCAGGGAGGGAGGGGTCAGACTTTTTGCTGGAGACAGTTTCCTTGGCGCGACCCTGGGTGGAGTCGTATTTTACAAGGTAGGCGAGATTGTCCGCAGGGACGAGGTCGTTGACGGCAACGACTTCAATTTCCTTGCCA
>JAYUWZ010001129.1:0-2505 GCA_043753265.1 Verrucomicrobiaceae bacterium | reverse complement strand
CCGTCAGGTCGTTGTAATCCATGTCGTAATACGTGTTGAGCGTAGCCTGGCTGAGATTGCGGGTCATCGCGTCAAAGGCGACGCGGGCAGCCTGGAACTGGGCGACCTTGGATGTGGTGCTATCAATGGTGCGCTTGGTCTGGTCGACCGTGACAAACAGGAAGCCCATGATCATCACAATGATGGCCGCGGAAACCAATAGTTCCGCAAGGGTGAAGCCCTTGCGGCGTTTGGAGGAGAAAGCGAAATGCATAGGAAATGGTGGTGTGAAACCGCTTAAAGGAGAGGGGCGTGACGACTACGGATTGGGTTCAATATCCATCCTCGCGACGATGATGGGCTGCACCTTGATTTTCGTATTCGGATTGATCCCAACCCCATTCGTGATGACGGAGGTAGTGTTTATCGTATCGAGGGTTTTCAGGACGAAGGGGTCGTTCCTGCCCATCACGATGAGAACCTTGGATGCTGTGACGGTCGGGTCGTAGACGGCGCCTTCACTGGGAACGTTCTGCGCATCGACTAGAATCTTTGCAGCGTAAATGCGCTTTTGCTCACTGCCGGCGACGGGTTCGTTTTTGGAATCCACAAAGCTGCCATCTACATCGTAGTAGAAGTAGTTACTGGCGAGGGCTGGCGCACTGGCCTTGAACTTCGTGTAGTCCGCCGCCTGCACAAGGCTGCTCAGGTGCGCCACCATGCGGGTTTCCGCAGTCGTATTCGCCGCCGCCTCGAATACTTTCATGCCGGCGGGAAGGAGTCCGATGAGCGCCACGAAAGCAATGGCCACAATGGCAAGGGCCATACTCACCTCAATCAAACTGAAACCGCCACTACGGCGTTTGCGGTGGTGGCGATGCAAGGGCTGGGGGAGTTCGGAGGGTGATATGCATTTGTGCATACAGCGTATTTACATCATTTCGAACATTACTGTCAACGAACATTTTGACATCTGACCGCCACATTGTTGGCAAACGGGCGTCAAATAAGAGGCGACCACTCTATTTAGTGGGCACGATGGTGCGGCTGGTGCGCAATTGATCAAAACTGGGAAAGTAGGCCTCGATGAGGTACGTCTGCCCTGCGGACATCTCCCGCGTGGAAATGGTTGCGGTATATTCCAGGCGCTCGTCGGGGTTGATGACCACGAAGCCCTGTTCCTCGTCGAGCTTCTGATCCTCGGACCATTTGGAGAGGACCTTGCCCGCCTCGTTCTTGAGCACCACTTCGATGCGCTGGGTATTCGGGAAATCGAGCTGCGTGGCGATTTTTCCGGTATTTACCACGGTGATGCTCGCGCGCACGGACTTCGTATCCGGCAGCTTTACGGCCATGGGGTCGAGGGTCATCGTCATGGACAGCATGCGCCAGCCGCTTTGCTCCGACTCCTCCTTTTTTTCCCCACGGCGGAAGGGTGACGTGGCGATGCTGGCGGTTTTTTCGCCGACTTTCTTGGTGCCGCCCCACACGCTGCTGGCTCCTTTTTGGGTGCTCTTCCAGGCGCGCTCCCAGAAACCGGGTGCCCGCTCACGGGGAGCCTCGGGGGCTGCGGCCACTGCGGCGGGCTTTTGCGCGGGCGCCTTTGGCTTTGCGGCAATCGCGACGACGGGGGTGCAGCAAAGGGCGGTGGCGGCGAGCGCGAACAACAACTTCATGCGCGGGAGTGTGAGGGCAACGCCTGCCGTGTTGCAAATCCCTTTTCCCACGGCATGATCGAAGTTTATGCAGACCCGCCATTTCCTTACCGCCAGCCTCCTGGCGATATCCGCAAGTTTTCTTGCCTGCTCCCCGGCTCAGGCTGGATCGAGCAAGCCGAAGGTCACCGTGCGTTTCCACACGGAGGCGAATGCGCGCGACGGCTCCTCCTTTTCGATGCCCATCAAGCTGCAATACCAGCGCCGCGACACCTACCTGAAGCGCGTGCCGGATTTCAGCGAGCGCAACATCCGCGCCATCTATCCCTTCCGCAACTCGGACAATACATGGGGCTGCGCATTCAAGCTGGATGAGCAGGGGCGCATCCGCCTGGAGACGATGAGCAGCGAGGCGCAGGGCTCGGCACTCGTGGTGTTCATCGGGACAAAGGAGGGGCAGCACCAGGTGATCGACATGAAGATCGACAAGCCGGTGCTGGACGGGATTATCATGGTGCCCAAGGGAATGACCGACCTGGAAATCCTGGTGTTGAAACAACAATTTGTGGTGATGGGGGAGGAAAAAAAGAAGAAGGGCAGGAAAGAGGAGGACCCTACGCAAAGCGTGACGGAGCCAGGTGCGCCAGACCCCCGCTCGCTGCCCGCACCGGGTGCCCGGACCTCGCCACCGCCGCCGTCGAATCGATACAAGCCCTCGCCCAAACCTTCCCCCGATCTACCGGAGCCTGCGCTGCCGCGCGTGGCGGACTAATTTTTGGGAAGCCTCGCGCCCTTTGCTATCTCTAAAACGGAACGCAAGCTGCGCTGATTTTTTTGGAGCGCGGTCTGTGTGCGGAGCACCAGCCGCAGC
>JAYUWZ010001128.1:0-2506 GCA_043753265.1 Verrucomicrobiaceae bacterium | reverse complement strand
TTTAGCTCTCTCCCTTACTCCAAGGCCCACTTCGTCTCGGCATTCACTCCCAACTCCCAAATCCAGATAAAATGGAAGGACGCCAACTAGGAAGCCGCCGATCTCGCCAGTGCTGTGACCGCACAGAAGAAGCCGCGCGGAGTGAATTTGGTGCGCTCGCCAAAGCGGAGAAGCATTTCCGCGAGGCCAAGGAGGGTGCGCGGAAGAAGAATGAAGAGAGCGCAGCCAAAGAATCCAAGGTAAAGCGGTCAATTCGTCATGCCGCCGCCCCACACCGCTCGCCTCCGCGCTAAACTTCTGGCGATGATCGAGCGGCATATTGCCGCGAGTTGGGCGCGCTTTCCGAACTTTGCCGAAAGTGAGAGGATCCGGTTCCGAATACACGCCATCAAAAGGCGAATCGCCGCCGCCACGAAACGGGTAAGAAAGAAAAGTCGATAATTCTATAACCACTAACAGGCAAATCCCACATCGAATTGCGAACTCCTGTCACGGACGGCTCACCCACCACCGAACCGCCGAAGACAGACTTCCCGGGGCGGAAGCGCACTTCAAATTCCGTGCCATCGGCATCGGAACGCTGCAACCGCAGGTCGCCGCCGTGCAAGCGGGCGAGTTCCCGCGCGAGATTCAGACCGAGCCACGGCCGTGGATGTTTGCGCCCGCCACCTTTAGGGTAGCGCAGGCGTCCCTAACGCGTCCCGCAGGACATGTTAGGGCGGTTGAACGAGGAGAGGATTGGCGAGATTCAACGCGCGGAGGGAGGATTGCAGTGGACCTCATATCGATCACCATCCTGCCCTGATCGTAAAATCTGACACTGGGCGACGCATTTGCCGCATCTCTGTTGTCACTGTATTTGGACACGTCCAACGTGGAAGGGTTCGCGATGTTAATCCGCAGACAAGTCGCTGGGAATTCCCCGGGGGCTCATTGAATTAGGACTCCTCACCGGGTTCCACGACACCCATGACGAAGAACCTGCTTAACGGGAAAACCTCCATCAAGAACTCCGCCGGCATCAGTCCAGTTTCCCGAGGAATCCAGCGGGAACGCGCGGTTGAATTGGCGGTCAACGACGGGCGCACGGCCCAGAACGTATTAAAGGCCGATTGGGAGCAAGCTAAGAGGGAGCTGTCGGATGAATCGTCGAACGAACGAAACTTGTCAATGACGGCAACGGACGGGAGCGACGCAGAGGGAAAGCGATACCTACTCGCGGTCAAACGAGCGCAACCGACGGCGACCTGCAAGTGGCCGAAAAAAGAGAATAATCATGAAAACAACCATCACCAAGGACCCTGCAAAGCTCATCCCACCCCTAACTGGCTCGCACCTTCATACATATAATGCCATCTTCCAACACCCGATTTCGCACAATTTGGACTGGCAGGCTGTCCACGCCCTCATGGGAAAGGTCGCCCACGTCTCGGTAGAACCGAACGGGAGCACCAGGGTGACGCGCAATGGGCAAATGCTTGTATTGCACCCACCCCGCACCAAGGATGTCGCGGACATGAACGAGGTCATGACGCTGCGTCATTTTCTGGAGAGGTCAGAGACCACCGCGCCCGAAGCAAAGAGCGACGACGGGCCCTGGCTGCTGGTGATTGACCACCGCCAGGCCCGCATATTTCGTTCGGAAATGCAGGGCACCACCCCGCACCAGCTTCTTCCGCACGAACCGGCCGACTACTTCCGTCATGGTCCCAATTCGATGGAAGTTTCGCGAGGCAAGGAAAAGCCCGACCCCAACAGCTTCTTCGAACCAGTGGCCAAAGCACTGCAAGCCGCCGGCCAGATCCTCATCTTCGGCACCGGAACGGGAATGAGCAGCGAAATGGACCAATTTATAGCGTGGACGAAAAGTCATTACCCGGAACTGGCCAAGCGGATCATCGGCTCTGTCGCCGTTGATGAACATCACCTGTCCGAGGATCAACTCCTCGCCAAAGCGCGGGAATTCTATGCGGGCGTCGGAACGTCTTAAAAAAGCCATGCCTCCACACACCTTAAAACTCTCATCTCATGTTCATTAGCGAAATCGTTGAAACGCTGGGGGAAGGCGATGGCGAGATCGAGGTCTGCGCCACTGCTGAAACGCAATACGATACATCGGCGCAAAAGGTATCCGTCGCGCTGGATAGTTTTGCACGAAACGTTTCCGCATCGGGCGATCACCAGCACCGACCGCAGCCAGGGCTACCGCCCGCCGAGCATGTAACCGAACACCTGGCGCCCGACGATGTGGCACCGTTCGCAAAAGACGTTTTTCAAAGCTGGCTCAGAAAAGTGCGCGCCAGCATTCCGCACTGACCACCTCCGACAACCTGATCGCGCCTAGCTTCCTTGTGACTACCATCCACCTTCGTTCTTCACCATGATGTCTTAGTCGTTCTGGCCATGCTAAAAGCCTTGCAGATCACCTTTCCTCCCAAGGCGATTCATGATCTTTAAGCTATCGCGATGGGTCTGGGCTGGCGCGTGGGCACTCGCTTTCGTTGCG
>JAYUWZ010001127.1:0-2507 GCA_043753265.1 Verrucomicrobiaceae bacterium | reverse complement strand
ACGAAAGGCCGCCAGCGGTTAAGATGCAAATGGTGAGGAGGAGCTTCATGGGTGATGGTGTTACTGGACGAAGTATCGCGGTTCGCCGCCAGGGGTCGCTTTCATGCAAACGACTGTGCTTGGCGGTGACGATGCTACCTCCAACACTACAGCCTCCCCGCTGTCCCGTCTTGGCGCGAAAATACGCGTGTGCAGGAAACTAAGCACAATCACCGTCTGAACCGCGAAAAGCGTCGACGCGAACACTCTTGGAACGAAGACGCACTACGCCGAAGGCGTTGCATCAACCAGCCCAGGGTTGCGAGGAACGAGCTACGCTGGGTGAGAGCCATGCAGAGTGCCTACCCTGAAAGGGTTGCATCCTCGTCGCTCTTTGAAACGGAAATTAGAGCAGTTGCCGAATAATCTCCGGCTGCGTGCAAGCCCGGAGGGCTGAGCGATTGCCCGAAGTAATTTCCTCTTACTATGGAAATGGACTCATTTCCGGAAAAAACGGATCAAGCGCACAATCAGCCAAAACCCCAAAGCAAGCCCTGCCACGACCATGAAGACCAGAACACCGATCGCAAGAATGCCGTAAGCAAAAAACATGTGGCTATCCAATCATCAACGCGTGTTCATTCTACGATTTTCTCCGCTTCGACTAAAAGGATTACCGCGACGATGAGAAATGTCGCGCGAATGCAAATCAAAGCCACCCACCACACCTGTGTTTCTGTGGACGTGACTTTGATGACCGGATGACGGCGTTCCCACGCGATCGCTGCGATAAGGAGAATCGCACACCCAAGATAAATCGATTTCACATTACCTCCGACGCCGACGCAGGCCTAGGAGCAGGCCCAGGCTTCCGAAGAGCGACAGCGCGGTGGTGGGTTCCGGGACGGCGATGAGGACCACGTCGTTGAACCCGGTGCCGCCTGCGTAGGTGATGACGAAGTCCTGCGAGCCAGCGGTGAACCGGTCGCCTTCGCCCAGCGTCATGTTGCCGAATGCGAATGCACGGTCATTGGCGGCGTCGAAGTCGATGGGTTCGTTCAGGTCGTTGCTGAGGACGGTGAAGGAATGGACGTCGTCGATTGGGTCGAACACGCCGAAGTTGAGCGAGAGTTCCACAAGACCGCCGAATTCCACCAGACCTGCCACGTTGAGCTGGTCGTAGCCGGTGCCCACGGCGGAGCCGGTGATGTCCAGGGAGAACGTGCCGCCGTTCAGCGTCGCCAACCCCGTGGCACTCAGGATTCCCGCCGCGTTGCTTGCACCCGGGGCAATGATGCCCGTGAAAAGCGCGATGGGGCCCGTGCTGCCTGCTCCGCCAAGCACACCACCATTCACGACCACGGAACTGCCGCTGATGCTGCCTTCGACAATCAACGTGCCAGCCTGGACGGTGGTGCTGCCCGTATAAGTATTCGCACCCGCCAGCACCTGCGTGCCCGCGCCATTGATCGTGATTCCCACCCCTCCATCACCGTCACTGATGACGCCGTGGAACGTGGTGGTCGTGCCCACTGGCGGCATGAGTGTGAGGCTGCCAGGAGTGTTGATGTTGCTGTTCCGCACGGAGCCCGTCTGGCCCAGGGCCGTATCAGCCAGCGAAGCCACGATCTGGTTGCGCCCGTTGAGATCGAGGGTGGCACCCGTGGCAATCAAGACCGGCGTGGCCGATGGCAGGCTGCCCACGCTGTTCAGGTAAAGTCCGGAGACTTGACCGGGATCGAAAGCTTCCCCGTAGAGGTAGATTTCATCCATGGAGCCACGGATCTTGGAATTGGGGTCGATGGTTTCACCGATGCGCAGGGTGCCGCCCGACATGAAGAGCGGCGTGCCGGCAAAGGTTTGGTTTAATCTCTGGACGCCATCAAAATAGGCGCTGAAGCGATTGTTCACCCCATCGATCACGTAGGTGACCATGTGCCAGGTGTTCGGAGCAATGCTAAGGCCGGTGATGTCCGCCGCCGTGTTGATCCAAGCGGCGCCTGTCCCGAAATCGCCGTGAATTGTGGCGGCCGCATCCACGGTGCCCGGCATGACTTTGAGATCGAATGTATTTTGCCCGCCGTTGCGGGTGTCGAAGAGACCGTTCATCACGGTGGTATCGGTGAGATTAAACCAGGTGGAGATCGTGTAGGTGCTTACGTGGAGAGCCGGATCGTCGGGAACCGAAATACGGGACGTGCCGCCGAAGTTGATCCCCTCCGCAAACGTTCCTTGTGTATAAGACGCTCCAAAGCCCTCAAGCGTGCCGTGCCGGTTATTCCCGCTCGCGTCGACGATGCCACTCGGGTCGATGGGCACGCTATCTCCCACGGTTCCATTCAGCTTGAAATGCGCCAGCGCGGAGGTGGGCTCTAGCTTCAGAGTGCCGGCATTGAGGGTGGTCCGCCCGGCATACGTGTTAATGCGCGTGAGGCTCAGGGTGCCTGCTCCATTTTTGCTCACGTTGCCACTGCCGGTGATGATGCCATCGTGCGCCTGGTCCGTGGAATTGGCAAAGACGAGATGGC
>JAYUWZ010001126.1:0-2511 GCA_043753265.1 Verrucomicrobiaceae bacterium | reverse complement strand
TGGAAACTCCCACAGCTTCCTCGGCCCCTCCTTTGGCCATGTCTTCAGCAGGCCTTTCTCGGGCGAGGAGCAATCATCCGTCGGCCCCAAAAAGCGCGGCCAGTCTGCGGCAAACGCGGAACACGTCAGGACGAAAAACAAGGCGCTGCGGAACATGCGAACCAAGGTGCAGAAAACTCCACGACTTTCCCAGCCCTTTACCAGCGGTGTCTCAATGGAACGACCATTCGATATGCAGTAGCGGTGCAGGAGGCTCACAAAAAATTACGCCACCTTCGGCGCAGCCTCCCGTCCGTACGGCAGTTCCGGCGGCAACGTCGCAAAGTTCCGCATCGCCTCGTGAAGTTTTGTGAAATCGAGGTCGAACACGTCCCCAATGAGGCAGTCCGTAAGCGGTCCGCGCTGATCCGGATGTGCTTTGATCATCTTCCCAAAGGAAAAATCCTCATCGTAGAAGGCATACACCAGCTTGCGCATGTTTTCGATGCCCCGGCAGAGCGTCTCGCCGTACTCGTTAAAACGTGCGCCACTCGTATCGCCATCAGTCAGAGCCGCATCGATCGCATCCGCGGCGAGCTCGCCACTCTTGAGTGCGAGAAAGACTCCGCTGCTAAACACCGGATCGAGAAATGCAAACGCATCCCCCGCGAGCACGAGCCCATCAGAGGCCGGATGCCGGGAGCGGTAGCTGAATTCACTCGTCACCCAGTATTCGCCGAACTGCTCGCCCTGTGCGAGGTGGTCGCGGATCCACGCATTCTTCTCAATCTCGCGCGCCAGAATTTGCGCGGGATCCTTTGAACCATTGAAAAGGTAATCCTTCTCCGCCACCACGCCGACGCTGATGATGTCGTCCTTGAGCGGAATGTACCAAAACCACCCGCGCCCCTCGACATACGCCACGGTGGTGTTCCCTTCGTCGATGCCTGGGTCCCGCTTGGCACCACGCCAGTAGCTCCACACGGCCAGCTTTGCTAGCTGCGGGTCGCGCGAGGATACCCCGTCTTTCAAGGTGGCCACACGATCGCGGCCGGAGCAATCGATCGTCACTGGTGCGTGCACATGGAAAGTCGTGCCATCCGTGCCCTTAGCCTCGACGCCAATCACCCTGCCCGTATCGTCCCTCAGAAGTCGCTGCACCGGTGTCTGCTCACGGACTTCCGCACCCTTCGCCCGCGCATTCTCCACCATCATCTGGTCAAACTCCGCGCGCTCGATCTGCCACGTCACCGCGCTGGGATGGTCGTAGTGCTGAAAGAAGTAAAAGGGCTGCGACTGCCGCCCGTCCGGCGTCACAAATTGGACACTGTATTTTTTGGTAAAGGCACGCTCATTCATTTGCTCCACAAGGCCCAGTCGATTGAGCGTGAACCAGCAATACGGCATCAGGGATTCGCCGATTTGGTAACGGGGAAATTTCTCCTTCTCAAGCACGAGCACGCGGCGGCCTTTCTCTGCGAGGAGCGCGGCGGCGGTTGTACCGGCGGGGCCGGCACCAATGATGATCACGTCGTAGCGGTTCTGCATGGCGGTTGAATATTACGTATGCATACGAATCTGGCAACCACTACAGACGCGATCCGTTGGTGAATTTCGCAGAATGTTCTACGATGTCGTCTGCCACCAGCGGCGGGCCGCCTCCCGCCAGTCCCGACCGGCGACCGCTTGGATGCAGGCCTCACGCATCGATCTCCGGCGCTCCGCATCGCTGGTGACGATGGTGATCGCCCGTGCAAAATCTTTTGCGTCCGACCCGCGCGCGATTTGGCCGGTCACTCCCGGCTCCACCAAATCCTTCGGTCCGCCCACATCCGTGACCACGCAGGGCAGGCCGCATGATTGCGCCTCGATGACCACATTTCCAAATGTGTCCGTGACGCTGGGAAAGACGAACACATCCGCGCTGGCAAAGGCTGTGGCGAGTTGCTCACCCGCGAGGTAGCCGGTGAAAATGCCGTCTGGCACCAGCTTGCGCAGCTCCGCGAGATACGGTCCATCGCCCACAAAGGCGAGCGCGAGCGGCGTCTCGCTCCCGCGCAGTTGCCGCCACGCATCCACGAGCACATCGAGGTTCTTTTCCTTCGAGACGCGCCCCACATACAGCAGCACCACCGCGCCCTCGGCCGCACCACGCTTTTGCCAGAAAGTGGCATCCCGCCGGTCGGCGCAAAAGAGCTGCGTATCCAACCCACGAGGCAGGATGTGCATACGCTCCTCAGGCAGTCCGCGGGCAATCCAGCTTTGCCGGTAGGCCTCGCTGTTCACCCAGACCGTATCCATCTGCGAGTAAAACCAGCGCATGAAAACCCACGTGAGCGACTCCCATGAGCTGTCGTCGGTGAGGATGCGCACATACTCAGGAAAGTCCGTGTGGTAGATGCCCGCCGTGCGAATCCCCAGCACCCGCGCTGCGAGCAGCGCCGTGAGCCCCACCGGCCCGGGCGTGCTGATGATGAGCTCCGTGAACCCTTCCCGTTGCAGGTAGTCCACCATTTGCAACACGGGCGGAAA
>JAYUWZ010001125.1:0-2511 GCA_043753265.1 Verrucomicrobiaceae bacterium | reverse complement strand
CGAGGTCGGCATGCGTGGTGAAGTATTCAAGCGAGTGGCCCTTGAAATCCGCGAGCGTCTCGAACTTGTGCTTCGCCATGAATGCGAGCAGTTCCTCGCACATGGGCTTCACGTGCTCGTAGCCAAATTTCATCACGCCCGTGCACACCTGCACCGTGTCGCCACCGAGCAGGATGAATTGCGCCGCGTCGTTGCCGGACTCCACGCCGCCGATGGCGGAGAGCGAGCGCCCGGGAAATTCCTTCCGGATCATCTTTGCGATTTCCATCACCATGCGCAGGGCGATCGGCTTTACCGCTTTCGAGGAATATCCCCCCGGCGTCGTGTAGCCTTCCACACTTGGCTCGGGCCGCAGTGTTTCCAGATCCACACCCATCACGCTGCGAATCGTATTGATTGCCGCGACGCCGTGGCAGCCGGCTTTCAGCGCGGCCCGGCTCGGGTCTTCGATATGCGTCACGTTGGGCGTCATCTTCGCCCACACCGGTTTTTTCGCAGCACCCATCACCCACCCGCAGACCTCCTCGAGGATCTCGGGATTCTCACCCATGGCCGCTCCCATCTTCCGCTCAGGCAGACCGTGAGGGCATGAGAAATTCAGCTCGAAGGCGTCCACGCCGGCGTCCTGGCAGCGCTCGATGATTTCGATCCACGCGTCCTTGTTGAATTCCTCCATCACCGACGCGATGAGCACGCCGTCCGGGAACATGTCCTTGCACTTCTTGAATTCATCCAGCCAGATCGAAAACTTCCGATCGCTGATGAGTTCGATGTTCTCCCAGCCAATCACTTCCTGGCGATCTGCGGAGTGCAGCTTCGCGTAGCGCGGCGTTACGTTCACCACCTTGCTTGCATCGAGGCTCACTGTCTTCGCAATCACCGCACCCCATCCCTCGCGGAAGGCCTTCGTGATTACGTTGAGATTCGTGCCTGGAGGCCCGGAGCCGATGATGAAGGGGTTGGGGAGCTTCAATCCATCAACTGTCGTGGCGAGCGTTGGCATTCCGGAGCCTACACAAAACTTTCCCGGGGAGAAAAGGACGATTTCGAAAATGCCGATTTCATGGAGGCTACGACCTCACAGATCCACCCCTGGTCCATCCTCGTAAGCCTCGCCGATGCTGCAAAGCTGGTCGAGCGTTACTGCGAACATTTCAAATAAAGACCTCAATCGCTCCCGATCCTTGATTACCCCATAAACTTCAAAGCAAAGCTCATCTGTGCCGGGCGGAAAGTGTGCCCCAAAAAAACCTTCGTTGTCTTTGACCGCAAAATGTATCTTGGGCTGGATAGAAATTAAAGTTCGCAGCCTTGGATTGCGGAATAGCGCGCGCAGTTTTCCCTCATCGTTACCTTTGATCACAAACTCGTGGTCGAACTCGCCGTATCCCACATTGATGTCCTGCATGCCGAACCATTTTGCGACCCCGCTGAACACCCCGTCCCGGAAGATGGTGAAGCGGAAGTGTCCTGGATTTACGTAGGGAGCACGCATCCGGGTGTAGGTGTGCTTGCCCGCCACGTAGGTATCGAGCGTGATCACCCACTCGGCGTATTTGGCCTGCACCTTGTCGCCGTGCCAGAATCCGCCGTCGACGAACCGGGCACCGGTCTCAGCGCAAAGTTGCTGCCAGATTTCCGTTTTGCTCGGACCGAACCATTGTCGCAGAATACTCATGGGTGATTGGGAATAGAGGCGCTTCGTTGTGATTAGCGCGTGGATGCTATGATGGCATCACCGCGCCACCTTCAATCTCAAATACCCCTGAAAGTGCTGCACCATCGGGGTGAGAACACGCACCGTTACCGCTTCGAACTCCCCTTCATCCACCACAGCGAGTTGCTCCACCTGCACAGGCGTCGTCCAATCCTTCAAATCGTGCGTGGCCTCGACGGCAATTGTTGCATCGGTCGCGCTCTTGCGCCGGTGATAAGTGAGCGTGAGATAGCCGCCGCTATTCGTGGGAAGGGGCAGTCCATTTGCGAGATGCGGATCCATCCCGAGCGCATACTCGGCGAGAGTCTGCACCCCGTCCCGATCCAGGTCCGCTAGGTCGCCGCTCGCGTTCGAGTCCGCGAGTTCCGCTGGCGAGAAAGTGGCATGACGCCACGCGTCCACGGGGCGATCGAGCACCTTCACCGTTGCGGTGTTTACCGCGCCTACATCGTAGCCTGCGCCGCCCGTCACGGAGAGAGTGAGGGTTTCCAACCCCTCGGGAAGCGTGTCGCCAATGGCCTGTACGGGGATGGTCGCGGTGGCCGCGCCAATGGGGATGGTCACCGTGCCTGGAAGAGTCGCCACATCCGCACCATTTTGCGCGGTGCCGGAGACGGTGTAGTTTACCGTGAGCGCAGTCGTCGTGTCGCCTGCAGATCGAGCAATGGTGAGGCGCGCGGGATTTGCCGCACCCTCGCGGGTCTCGGCATCCGACGCAACGATCTGCACCTCCGGCGAAAGCGCAGCCGTCGACAAAAAGCGCACTGAGTCGGCGATGACATACGTGCCCTCTG
>JAYUWZ010001124.1:0-2513 GCA_043753265.1 Verrucomicrobiaceae bacterium | reverse complement strand
CACCGCACCGGGATACGCCGTATCGCGAAGCTGCCGCGCAGCCTCGGTCGCCGAGTGGTAAAGCTCGCGAATTCCCTCCATGTATGCGTCTGCGGAGTCCTGTATTATCGGCACATCCGGCGGACGCAGATACGGCACCGCTATCGCAATCGCCCGAACCACCCCACCGGAATCCCTGAGAGGAATGAGAAATTTCCGCAGATCAATCATCCCTGCCGCATCGCGCGCCACCGTGCCCACGGCGAAAACGTTCAGTTTCCGAAACAGCGTGGCTGGTGCCTCCAGCCGTCCCGCCGCATCGTGGTTGCCCGCGACCACCACGATTTGCAGCGAAGGGTGCGCCGCGTGGGCCGCCCCGAGGAAATCATAAAACAACCGCTGCGACGCCGCCGAGGGGTTCACCGTGTCAAAAACATCGCCCGCCACCAGCAGCACATCCGGCTTCCGATCCGCGATGGTGGACACCAGCCATTTCAAAAACCGCGCATGCTCAAAGTCCCGGTCAAAGCCGTGAAACGACTGGCCCAGGTGCCAGTCGGCAGTGTGGAGAACGCGCAACATGTTTCGCGGAAACCGTGTAAGCACCACGAGCAGGCCAGACCAGCAGAAACCAGTAGGCGAGGTTTTCAACCGCGTATGCGTTTAGCCCCCGCCCTAACCCCTATCACTTGAGAACCATAACACGGGGCGTGATTGTTTGTTCACGGAGCGTTGGCGACTCGAACGGGGATGAACCCATACGTTCGAGTCTCCAGAGGGCATCCGAATGGAAGTTGGCGCGAAGCGCCTTTAAAAACGCGTCATCCCGACCGAGCCTAAGCGAGTGGAGAATCGAAGATGGCGCCGGGGCGAAGGCGGGCGGCGCAAACCTCACTCTGTCCTTAAAACCTTACTTATTCACGAAAAAGCACCATTTGCCGGGGTGAAGGTAAACAGATTTTCAATCTGGGCGACGGTACCGGCGGCGGTTCCATACCATCCAAATCCCCCGTGACACTATGGGCCAGATCGCCTATACTCCCACCATGGAAACCGGAGGTGGGACAGACAGGACAGCAAGGAACCAAGTGCATAGCTCACACAGGAAAGAACATATTCTTTCCTGTAAAGTCCCCACCCCGCAAAAAGCACGAAACGCGCATAGCGCAACAACTGCAACAACCCCCCTCCAAAACGGTCCCAAAGCGTCGAGACCTCCCGTCGCATCTATTGCCGATAATCCGAATCCATCCCGCAACGATTTCAAAATCAAGCGCTTGCGTAGTGGGATTATCGGCGACGCCCGATCGCCGATAATCGCTCACCACATTCTCCGCGGAATGCGCAAAAACTGCAAAAACCCCCACCTGCTCCAGCCCGGTTCGCCCTGCCAATTCAAAAGGGAGGTACGGGGTAGCAATGCAAAACCGTTCGAACGGAAAATAATGGGATGTGTTGCGAGCGAAGGGTATTGGGTAGCGCGGGCGCCCCGCCCGCAGCCAGAGGCGCCCCGCCTCTGGCATCGCGGCATACGCCCCCTCACCTTAAAATGGGTTTTACCGCCCGCCCGCCTACCTGCCACCCACGCGCATTGACCACAGCCCAAACTGCCCGTAGGTTCCGCGTCCTTTTTCACGTGAAATGAGCGACAATTACAAAGATACCCTGCTGCTGCCAAAGACGGACTTCCCCATGAAGGCCGACCTCGTGTTGCGCGAGCCTGTACGGCTCGCCAAATGGGAGCAGGAGGGAATTTACGAGCAGATCCTGGCCGCCCGCAAGGACGCGCCGCTTTTCGTGCTGCATGATGGCCCGCCCTTTGCAAATGGCGACGTCCACATGGGTACCGCGCTGAACAAGGTGCTCAAGGATTTCATCGTGAAATCGCGCAGCATGCTCGGATTTCGCGCTCCGTTTGTGCCGGGCTGGGACTGCCACGGCCTGCCGATCGAGTTCAAGGTGGTGAAGGAGCAACGGGGCCTGGAACCCGCGGAAATCCGCCGCCGCGCCGAGGCTTTCGCACGCAAATACATCGACATCCAGCGCGGACAGTTCAAGCGCCTCGGCGTGCTTGGCTCGTGGGCCGATCCCTACCTCACGCTCGCGCCCAGCTACGAGGCGGACATTATCCGCTGCTTCGGCAGGTTTGTGGAAAAGGGCCTCGTGTACCAATCGAAGAAGCCCGTCTATTGGAGCACCGGCGCGCAGACCGCCCTGGCCGAGGCCGAGGTGGAATACGCCAAGCGCACCGATCCCGCAATCTACGTGAAATTTGCGCTCAAGAGCGGTGCGGATTTCACCATGGGGCTCGACGACGTGAACATGGTCATCTGGACGACCACCCCATGGACGCTCCCGGCCAACGTGGGTATCGCGGTGAACCCCAAGGCGGAATACGTCATCGGCAAGTTCCGGGTGAAAACCACCACGCCTGTCGCCTCCGCGCTGCTCGAGCCCGAGCAGCCCTTCGAAGTCTCCGGCGTGCCCGGCGAAACACCGGCCCATTCTGCTGCGGTCATTGAAAAAATTGAGGG
>JAYUWZ010001123.1:0-5482 GCA_043753265.1 Verrucomicrobiaceae bacterium | reverse complement strand
TTTCGAATCATACATTGGACGTTGGATGTTGAACGTTGAGCGTTAGACGTTTCCCTGTAACCTCCTCCCCCGCCGTGACGTCTTCCCAGCAACCACACATGCCTCATGACTGTTTTTGCCAGCATCTACCTGCCGTTTGCCGTTGCGGCATCTAGCACGCCGTCGATGAGCGAGGTGGCGCTGACTGATGAAACGCTTGTCCGCGAAACGCTCGCGGGCGACGAGCGCGCGTTTGGAGAACTGGTTGCCCGGCACAAGGGGCGGGTGCTCGGCACCTGCTCGCGGTTTGCGCGCGATGCCCAGCAGTTGGATGATCTGGGGCAGGAGGTTTTTCTACGAGCCTGGCGAAAGATGAGCAGCTTTCGCGGTGATGCGCCGTTTGAACATTGGCTTTCCCGGATTACCATCACCACATGCTACGACTTTCTCCGGCGGGAGCGCAGGCACCGCGACCAGGTATCGCTCGACGACATGGTGGTGGAGTTGCGCGACGCCTCGATGGATTCCTCCATCGCCGCGGGGCGCGCACGCGAACTGCTCGCCTGGGGAATGAACCAGCTTGCGGCGGAGGACCAACTCATTCTGACCCTGCTCGAAATCGAGGAGCGCAGCGTGCGCGACATCGCGGCCCTGACGGGCTGGAGCGAGAGCAATGTGAAAGTCCGTGCTTTTCGCGCGCGCGGACGCTTGAAAGAAATACTCACCCGAAGCCATGAATCCTGAACATTTGCCATCCAGTGGAGACGACGGTCTCGACGCATTGTTTCGCGCGGTGCGGGAAAATCCCGCGGACACCTCGCGGGCGGAATTTGCATTTGAAACGCGGGTGCTTGCGCTGGTGCGCGACGAGCGCCGCACGTCCATGTTTGCATGGGCGTGGAAACTCACGCCATTCATGGCCGCGCTGGCGATCGCCGCGGGAGTGTGGTGCTACGTGCAGACGGGAATGGAGACGGACCCCGATGCATTGTTGACTGCGCTCGGCGATGGTGGGCGCTCGGCGCTGACGTGGTTCACGGAGGGGGACTCGTGAAGCGGTTGCGTGGGATTCTCGGCATCCTGCTTATTTTCGGGCTGGGCCTGGCAGTGGGCTTGTTCCTTGGCTTTGCCGCAGGCTGGATCGGCTTTTTCCACAAAGTGGTGAAAGGTGGCCCGGTGGCGGTGCGCGAGGTATTCTACCAGCGGGCGAAGGATGACCTGAAACTCGACTACGAGCAGAAGGAGGAACTTCGTGAGATATTGAAGGAGTTGAGCAAAGAGCTGGAAACCATCATGGTTTCGACTCGCCCCGCTGTGGAGGCTGCGATAGGGAATGCCACGGAGCGGATTCGCGCGCTGCTCAAGGCGGACCAAAGGGGGAAGTTCGATGGCTTCCTCAAAGAGGCGATCAAGAAATGGCAGGTGCCCGCGCCCGTGGTGGAGCCGATCAAAGCGCCGGGTGTGCTCGAACTGTAAGACGCAGGGCTCTACGCGACGCGCTGCCGCTTTTCTGCCTGCAGCATGCCGCAGCCGGCGGCGACGTCTATGCCCCTGCGCTGGCGGATGGTGCTGGGGATGGCTGCTTCGCGCAGCACCTTCTGAAATTCGATGGCGGCGGTGCCCGCGCTGGCGGTGCCTGCGAATCCGTTGGTGGGATTGAGCGGGATCAGATTCACGTGGGAGTCGATGCCTTCGAGCAGGGCGGCAAGCCGGGCGGCGGTGGCGGGGGAATCATTTGCGCCTGCGATGAGCGTCCATTCGAAAAAGACTTTGCGGCCGGTGGATTGCCCGAAGGTGCGGCAGGCTGCGATGACATCCCGCAGTGGCCAGCGCCGGCTCGCGGGCACGAGTGCGGAGCGTTCCTCCTCGGAGGCGCCATGCAGGCTCACGGCCAGGTGGTAGGGCTGCTTTTCCTCGGCCATGCGCAGGATGCCGGGAACGACGCCCACGGTGCTGATGGTGATGCGCGAGGGGCCGATATTGATGCCGCGCGTATCGCAGATGATCTCCAGCGCGGTCATCACGGAGTCGTAGTTGTGCAGCGGCTCGCCCATGCCCATGAGGACGAGATTGCGGAGCGCGCCGCCCTTGGGCACGGCACGCCGCGCGTGGAGCACCTGCGCCACGATCTCGCCGGGGCGAAGGTGGCGCACAAAGCCCATCTGGCCGGTGGCGCAAAAGACGCAGCCCATGGCGCACCCGGCCTGTGTGCTCACACACGCGGTGTGGCGGCCAGTGTAGCCCATCAGCACGGTTTCGATGGTCTGGTCATCGTCCAGCCGGAGCAAAAACTTGCGGGTCAATCCATCGCTGCTCGCGGTGTCTGCCGCTACTGCCGGGCGCTCGGGGAAAAAGTGGGCGCGCGGTATTTCGGTTGCGTCTGTTTTTACGTTTTCCGCCACCCAGCGTCGCAGGGGCGGGAGGAAATCCTCACGGGTTGAAAGCGGTTCCTCAGTCCAAAGGTGCAAGGCCTGCCACAGGGTTTTGGCATGCACTGGCCGCAGCCCATCCGCCACCAACTGCCGCTCCAGGGCAGGGTAGGTGAGATCATGCAGCGAGCGTGCTGCAGATGCTTGAGATGCGATGTTGGTTTCAGTGGTCGCCACGAGCCCCGCAACGTGCCGGGAACCTCTCTGGTCGCAAGCGGAAAGCGAAGTGGAGCTCTGCGCGCTTACTTTTCCGTGAGTTCGCGGCTGCCGTCCCAGTCGGACGGCGGGGGGGCTTGGATAAACTGGGTGCAGAGCTTGAGATAGAGCTCGCAGAGGTAGTCTTCGCCACCGATCCGGGCCTTCACGCTGCCGAAGAGTTCGGCGGCTTCGAAGAATTTGCGATCCATATACAGGCTGCGTGCGCGGTGGAAGTCGTCGAGCCACTCGGGAGGCGGGGTGGTGATCTCGCTGATGAGGAAGAAGACGTTTACCGGCTTTGTCTTTCCTTTCACACGGATGTAGTCGGCGTGGCGGTAGACGAACTTTCCGCGCGTGAGGGCCTCGACGTTTTCGCCTACGAGGCAGTCGGTGTGGAATTGCTTGGTGGCGCTTTCGAGGCGGGCGGCGAAGTTCACGCCATCGCCGAGCACGGTGTATTCGCCACGCTCGGGGTGGCCGACTTCGCCGACGACCACGCTGCCGATATTGATGCCGATGCCGATGTTGATGACGGAGCGATCGGCGCGGGCATCCCACGTGATGTTCAATTCCTTTAGTGCGATCCGCATTTTCAGGGCGACGGAGACTGCACGGCGTGCGTCCTCAGCTTCGCCAAACTGGTTCTCCGGCGTGTCGCCCCAGGCGGCGAGGATGGCGTCGCCAATGAACTTTTGTGCATTGCCCATGGATTCCTCGCCCTCAATGAGGTCCACCATCCTTTCGAAATATTCGTTGAGCTGACCGACGAGGTTTTCGGGTTCTGCACTCTCCGACCACGTTGTGAAGCCGCGGATATCCGAGAACAGAATGGCCACTGAGCGGCGCTCGCCTTTTCTGGCGCGGTCGAATTCCTCGGCATTTTGCAGGACGACCTTGGCGATGCGCTTGTTTACGGAGCGCTCGAGTACCTTGCGCGTGTGGGCTTTGTCCCATTGCTCGAGCAGGAAGAGGTAGAGGATGCCAAAGGTGCCTGTTCCCACCGAGCAGACGAGCCATGGCATCAAGGGGACCATGATGCCACCAATGGAGAATGCGAGTTGGGCTGCGAGGAACATGCCCGCAAGCAAGGTTCCCATCGCGAGGGCCTGCCAGAGCGGATTGCGAAGGAGCAAAACGATTGCGGCGCTGCCCATGGCAATGACGAATGCCATTCCCCCTGCTGCCCAGGGCGAAGCGTCGATGATGCGCTTTCCTGCGAGGAGCGATGCGGCTACGTTTGCGTGAATTTCAACTCCCGGCATGGTGCCAAAGGGGGTGCGCTGAGAGTCGTGGAAGATTTCCGCGATAGGGCCATAGAAGACCAGTTTGTCCTTTAGTGCCTGGCCGTCTTGGAATACTCGCCCTCCTCCTTTGACAAGGCGATCCACGAAAACTTCCTCCACCGGAAGGTATGCGTAATTCGACGGACGCCCTCCAAAGTTAATTATTTCAGCATAGTCTTCCCGCTCGGGTTTTCCCGTGAAAAGTTCCACCGCTCGCACGGCGAAGTGAACCAGGTTTTTTGAATCATCATCGATCCCTTCGGGATTTCGTAAAAAGTGTTCGCGAAATTCGGAGGTCCTGTAATCGAAGCGGCGGGCTGTGGCATCGAGATCCGGGCGAAAAAATGCGAGGCCGCTGGCGTTGGGCCCCGCGGCTTCCATGAAGCGATTATTGGGCGGCAGGATCGTTACATTGAGACGGCCAGCTTGATCCTCAGGAGTCTGCAATAAGCTGGCGAGCACTACGCGACCGGGATACTTGCGCAGGACCTCTGCGAGTGCTTCGTCGCCCTCCCGATCCGAGGGGAATCCGATATCGACGGCAACCACCCGCGCCCCGCACTCGAAAAGTCGCTCAACCACCTTTGCATGAATGGTTCGTGGCCAGGGCCAGGTATTCTCACTCATCAAGCGAATCGCTTCTGATTCGGAGACATACTGGCCTAAAAGGTTTGCATCCAGACTACTCGGGTTGATTCCCACGATGGTCACCTCTGGCGAGGGTGCCTGGTTTCCTCTCAGGATGAAGCGCAGATCGTGGAGCCGGCCTTCCATCAACTGCACGGTTTCGTTTTTTAGAAACCATCTGGTGCCGCTGAAGAGGAACAATACCAGCGCGACTCCAAACATCACGGGATAGCGCCCGCGCTTGAGCAGGCGTTTCAGCCGCCCCAAAAGACCCTGCTTTTTTGCTCTCGGTGGCATTGTCCGGAGATGAATGCCTGACAGGTGGGGGACGTGTCACGCCTGCAAGCGCACGTAGTTCCCGCCTTTAGGCGGAATGATTCCTTCAATCCTTCACGGCGCGTATATTGAACTCGTGCGTCTGCACCAGGATACACAGTGCATTCCGCCTAAAGGCGGCACTACGTACGGGGCCGCTTCGCTGTGAGTGGGATTTGTCGTTCTGAGTGAACGAGCCGCTACACCGCTGGCATCTGCTGGGTGAGGCAGTGGAATGCGCCCAGGCCCCAGATGAGTTCGCGGCAGTCGATGGGGATGACTTTCCGGCCGGGAAATACTTTCTCCATGATGGCCGCGGCCCAGCGGTCGTTGGTCGCGCCGAATACGGGGAGGAGCACGACATTGTTTCCGATGTAGAAATTGGCGTAGCTGGCGGGGAGGCGCTGGCCGTCGCGCACCATTTTGTGGGGCATCGGTAGCTTATGGACGTCGAAGCGGGGAAGGGGTCCATCGTCGCCGTGGTCGTCTTCGTCGTCGGCGGGGGCGGTGCCGCGGCGGCCGTCGGCGGTCATGCCCGCCAGGTATTCAAAGTTCGATTTGAGCGGCTCGAAATTCGAGTCGCCTTCGTCTTCCTCGTAGGCGCACACGATCTCGTCGCTGCTCACAAAGCGGGCGATGTCGTCCACGTGG
>JAYUWZ010001122.1:0-5486 GCA_043753265.1 Verrucomicrobiaceae bacterium | reverse complement strand
GCGAAAGTAGAGGTCGTCGCGAAAGTCGCCTGTTTCCACCATGCGCTCCATGTCACGGTTGGTCGCGGCCACGAGCCGGACATCGACCTTGATGGGATTGCTTCCCCCCACGCGTTCAAATGTGCGTTCCTCACCCAAAACGCGCAGCAGCTTTACCTGGGTGTTCTTGTCGATCTCGCCGATTTCATCGAGGAATAGGGTGCCGCCATTGGCCTGCTCGAAGCGCCCGATGCGCCGCTCATGCGCCCCGGTGAAGGACCCCTTCTCGTGGCCAAACAATTCGCTCTCCAGCAACTGCGCGCTGAACGCCGCCATGTGCATGGCCACAAACTTGTCCTTGGGCCGCCCGCTCAATGAGTGGATGGCCTGGGCGATGAGCTCCTTGCCAGTGCCGCTCTCGCCCGTGATGAGCACGGTGGCCCGGGAGGGCGCGACCTGCTTTATCGTCTCAAAGATTTCCTCCATTGCGGGGGAGTGCCCGATGAGCCGCTCGAGGCCATAGCGCTTCTCCACCTTTTGCTTTAGCTCCACGACTTCCTTCTCGACCGCAGTGGTGCGGAGCGCCCGTTTGATGAGGATTTCCAACCGGTCGATATTCAGGGGCTTGGTGACGAAATCATACGCCCCGCGCTTCATCGCCTCGACCGCGGCATCCACCCCGCCATAGGCAGTCATCATGATGACGACAGGCGGATGGGGCCGCGCCAGCGCCTTGTCGATAACCACCATTCCATCCTCCCCGCCCAGCCTCAAATCGGTGAGCACGAGGTCCACATGCTCGTTCTCGAGAATGTTTACCGCGCTGCCGATATCGGCGGCAATATACACGTCGAAAGAGTCCTCCAGCGAGGCGCGCAGGCCTTCGCGGGTGTGCTTTTCGTCGTCAACGATGAGGATGGTTGGCTGCAAGGGAGTTGCTCTCTAGCGAGCGGCCCACCCGTCGCGCAACCACGAACGCAACGCAATGCCATTTTGGCACTCTTTTAAAAAGCCGGGCGTCCACCGCTAGGGCAGGACGGAATAAGGCGGCTGAACCGCAAATACATAGCCCGGCGGACACAAGAATAGGTTCATTACTTGAAATGGCAGCCCTAAAGACGGAACCCCACAAAGTCCTCCCGTTGCATTCTCGCAAGCTCTCCTAGAATCATTTGCATCTCTGTAATGTTCTGCCATTGGTTTGTAACACTCGTCTTTCCGCACCACATCTTCCCTTTGCCTGTGAACCGCCTCCTCTTTGCGCTGCTTGCGCTCGTTTCTCTCGTCGCCCCGTCCATCGGCCAGACGCCGACCGCGTATTTTCCGTTCAATGGCACGCTGAATAGTACCGGCTCGGTTTCCGTCACCACAGTAGTGACAGGTGCGGCACCCACTTATGGGCCGGATCGGAACAATGCGGCCAATAGCGCCGTCGTTCTCACTGGATCCCAAAGCATCCAGCTCCAAGTTGCGGCACTGGCTGGGAATTCCAACCAGGCACTGGGACTGCGCAACGCGACTGGCACGAATACTTCATTCACGCTGAGTGCATGGGTGCTCTTCACGTCCTCAGGGGGAGATAGTGGAGGGCAGGGATACAGCACGATTTTTGGCAACCTGGGTGCAGGCGCGGGAACCCTGCACGCTGGATTGAATACCGGCAGCACCTTTACGCATTTCGGCTTTGATGGGAATGATGTGAATGGAGCCGTGCTGGGTGTCACCAATGGGGTGTGGTACCATGTTGCGTTTGTTTATGATACCACCCTGACCGGTGGCAGCGGGGCTGCACCGGCGCAACGCATATACATCAATGGCGTGCCGGAAATCACCCGCTGGGGAGTGGCAAACACCATCAAAGTTTCCGACCTCTACCTCGGCAACTTTGGCACTGCCAATAGCAACAGCAACGACATGAAGGGACGCCTCGACGAGGTGTGCGTCTATAGCACCGCTCTAAAGGCCGACCAGATCCAGGCACTGGCCAATGGCGTGAGCCCGCTCGCCCTCCCGGCAGCAGGCACCTACAGCCCGCCGAGGCTTCCCGGGGTCTTCGGCAAGCCGGGCAACTGGGGTGTGCGCGAGATCAAAGCCTACCCCGGAATTGCCTATGGCACCCTGGTGAATGCGGACCGCATCATCAAAACCAATGCGACGGCGCCTGGCGGTACAGCGGTCAACTACTTCGCGCCGGTCATCAATTTTACCGATCCCGAGGGTTCTGGAAATCTTGGTTACTTCGGCAATGAGGGGCTTTTTGGCAACAATGTGGTGGGCACGGGCGATGACAACATGCTGATGATCGCCCGGTGCGGCATCCGCATTCCCACCGCGGGTGACTACACCTTCGGCTTTCGTGGCGACGATGGATCGAGGTTGCGCATCCTGGGTAAACAGTTTTCCAGTTCCACCCGGCTACAGGGAACCAACCCCGCCGACCCTGCACACAATGGGGATGCGCTCCATTTTGTGAATGGCACCGGCGACAGCAATACCCTTGGCGTGGTAAATCTGCCCGCGGGTGACTACTCCCTGGAGTTCACCTGGTGGGAGGGCGGCGGCGGTTCCTCGATAGAAGTCTTTGCCGCACCCGGTGCGAAGACCAGCGTGGACGCCGCATTCCAACTCATCGGCAACACCGCCTCGGGAGGCCTGGAAATCGTGCGCGAGCCGGATGTGGAGACCACCTACACCATCAACGGTGCTGCCAATCCCCTCTTTGTGCATGCCGGGGCACCGGCCAATTTCACCCTCGCATGGGCCGTGGCAAATCCCACGACCACGCTGAGCATCAACCAGGGCATCGGGAATGTGGCATTGAGTGGCTCGCAAGTGATCGCCAGCCCGGCGGTCACCACCACTTACACGCTCACCGCCACCACCCCTGCGGCCGTGGGGAACGATGTCAACGCGAAGAGCCTCACGGTCTACGTCAACAGCGCCCCGGTGGTAGCCAGCTTCACCGCCAGCGATACCACCGTCACGGCGGGGGCGGCGGTCACGCTCAACTGGTCGGTGCAGGGCGCGGCTACACTTACCCTCCAGCCGGGTAATATCAACGTGACCGGGCAGACCAGCCGCGTGGTGAATCCCGCAGCGGACACCACCTACACACTGGTGGCCACGAATGTAAGCGGCAGCACCCAGCCGCAAGTGACCATCGACGTGGGGACGGCTCCGACGATTACCTCCTTTACTGCGAGCGACACCAACCCGCTCTACAACCGGGAGATTCAGCTCAGCTGGAATGTGGCAAATGCGGACACGCTTTCGATCAACCAGGGAATCGGCCCGATCACGGGCGCAACGGGCTCGGTGGGGGTCATCCCGCTTGCCACAACCAGCTACCAGCTCTCGGCCACGAACACCTACGGCACGAGCACCGCGAACGCAGCAGTCACCGTGTCCACGCCCATCGGCGTTGCCGCTCCGGGCTTTACGATCACTCGGTACAATTCCACCACTGCGTTCCCCTACCCCGGCATGACGTATCTGCAAAGCGCGGATGCGCTCATCGCGGGCACCAACCTCGCCGCAAGCACCACGGTTTCAAACATCAGTTCCATCAACTATCTGACTGGTGGCGGGGATGGAGACTTTGGCTCCAGCAATGGTTTTCCAGGCCTTGGGGGCGGTTTGGGGGATGACTGCTTTGCGCTAAAAATCACTGCGACGCTCATCGTGAATACGCCGGGTGAGTATTTTTTCGTGGTGAATAGCGACGATGGCGCACGGCTGCGCATCGATGGACAGGATGTGCATGTGGACGACGGCACGCATTTCCCCGGCGGCAACGCCAGCAAGGTGACCATCACCAAGCCGCAGGTGACGCTGGAACTGGTTTATTTTGAGGACAGGGGCGGAGCTCAACTGGAGCTTTCCTGGATTCGCAACAATCTCCAGTGGCAATTGCTCGGCCTCAACGCAGCCCCTGCGCCAGTGGTGCATGGAGGCCTGCGCATCTCCGAATTCGTCGCCGACAACAACAACAGCCTGGCGGATGAAAATGGCGCGAACTCGGACTGGATCGAAATTTGGAATTCCAGCAACTCCACCATCAACCTGGGAAATTATTTCCTCACCGACAATGCGGCCACACCCAACCTTTGCCCGCTGCCCGCGTGGACGCTGGGCGCCAACAAATACATCGTCGTGTTTGCCAACGGAGTCATCCTGAATCCGGCCCAGGCAGTGGCCGGACAGGATAACCCCGGCACCCTAGCGCAACCACGCATCCACATCGGGATGAACCTCGCCAAGGGCGGCGAGTATCTGGGTCTCACGCAGAGCAATGGCATGGGTGGATATAACATCATTCACCAATTCTCGCCCGCTTTTCCCGCGCAGGAGGAGGACATCAGCTACGGCATCTCCGAGGCGGAGGCCTATGTGGGCTACATGGATCCGCCCACTCCCGGCTTTACCAACAGCATCTCGTACACGGGGTATGTCACCGATACGATTTTCAGCCACCAACGCGGCCGCTACACCCTGCCTTTTCAGCTCACCCTCAGCAGCCTCACGCCCGGGGTGACCATCCGCTACACCACCAATGGCTCACGCCCGACGCTGAACTCTGGGAACATTTACACGGGGCCGGTCAATATCACCGGCACCACTGTGGTGCGGGCGGCTGCCTTCAAGCCGGGCTGGAAGCCGACCAATGTGGATACGAAGACTTATCTCTTCGTCGACGACATCGTGAACCAGGACGCCGCCCATGCCATCGGGCTCGGCTTTCCCTCTGGATCCGTCAATGGGCAGGTCTTCCGGTACGGAATGAACCTCCCACCTGTGACGAGCGGCGGCGGCAATCTGGCCGCGCTAAAGAGTGCCCTCGCCGCCGCGCCCAGCGTGATTCTTTCCACGGAGATCGGAAACCTCATGGATCCCACCACGGGCCTCTACGTGAATGCGGATAAGCACGGCCTTTTCTGGGAGCGCCCCGCGTCGATGGAGATGATTAACCCCGCGGGAACCTCGGAATTTCAAATCGACTGCGGCATCCGAACACGCGGTGGCGCAAGCCGCACGGATACGAATGCCAAGCACGCCTTTCATGCCTACTTCCGGGGCCTGTATGACGGCGACCTCCAATACCGCATTTTTGGTGTGAACGGCGCGCCCCGCTTTGACCAGATCGACCTCCGCTGCGAGCAGAACTACTCGTGGAGCAAGGACGGCAACTCCCAGAACTCGCTGATACGCGAGGAATGGAGCCGGCTCACGCAGCGCGACATGGGCCAGCCCTACGCACGCAACGGCTACTTCCACCTCTATATCAACGGTGTTTATTGGGGCATCTTCAACTGGGAGGAGCGTACCGAGGCCGACTTCGGCGCAAGCTATCTTGGCGGCACCAAAGATACCTTCGATACCGTGAAAAGCGCGGGCAGCAGCGGCGGCTACAACACGGAGATGACCGATGGCAATTTCGGTGCATGGCACTCACTCTACACTCAGGCCATTGCGCTTAAAAACGACGTCACCGAGGCCGGGCGCACCAC
>JAYUWZ010001121.1:0-2518 GCA_043753265.1 Verrucomicrobiaceae bacterium | reverse complement strand
CCTCAATCGGCCACCTCAAAGCGCGAAGCGCCTATCTCATTTGCCTCCCATTTCTCGCGGTAACCAATCGCTCCATGATCAGGAGTCAATCCCGCCTGGGGACACATGGAGACAATCATTTGCCACGCTTCCAACAGCCGATTCGCTTATCTTTGAAGGCAACGCCTCGGCATTGCAAAGTGCACTGAGTCTGGATGGCCCCTTGCTCCGCTATGCCTATAATGAAAGCGCCCAAAAGCTCACCATCGCTGTCCACCACTTAATTGTGGACGGTGTCTCATGGCGCGTGCTGCTGGAGGATTTGCATACCGCATTGCGCGGCGCACCGCTGCCGCCGCGCACCACGGGGTTTCATACATGGGCCCACGCACTAGTCGCCGCAAAAGCACCCAGCGATGAAGCGCCATACTGGGCTTCCATTCCCACAGCGGTGCCTCTGCCGCGCGATGGAGCCGGTGGGGAAAACCTGGAGGACACCGCGCGAACACATGTGATATCGCTCTCGCCATCGGAGACATCATCGCTGCGCAGCCTGCGCACGCAGGATGCCCTGCTCGCGGCCCTCACGCATGCGCTCAGCGCATGGAATGGCGCCACGGGCCACACCATAGAAATGGAGGGTCACGGGCGCGAGGAGGCCGCACTCGCAGAGATCGCCGGGTTGCCAGCCGCTCCCGACCTCTCGCATTCCATCGGATGGTTCACCACGATATATCCCGTGCATCTCAAGACTGCGGAGAATCCCGCAGCGACGCTGAAAGAAATCAGCACCCACCTCGCTGCGATCCCGCGCCGGGGATTTGGCCAATCGTTAAGCGGAATGAATCCGGGCAGCGCCGATATCCTTTTCAACTACCTCGGTGAATTCGATCAAACAGTGGAGGGACTGCCGCTCTTCCGCATGCACGACCTGGACACCACAGGCTGGCACGCACCCTCAGCCCGCCGCACTCATGCGATCGAGATCAATTGCCTCGTGCAGCGCGGCCAGCTCCACGTGCGCATCACCTTTAGCGAAGCGCTGCATCGCACGGAAACCATCATCCGTTTCGCAGATGCCATGGCTGGCTCACTCAGGGTCCTCGCAGGCAGCGAACGCTTTGCATTGGCAAAGCTCAACCGCGCTGAGTTCGAGCGCATTACGACGATCTATCCCGGCGCGGAGGACATCTTCCCTCTCTCGCCCATGCAGCGCCTTTTCTATGCGGTCGAGACAGCGCGGCCCGGCTCCGGCACCGATCAATGGCACTGCCGCATCCTCGGTTCACTCGATGCCGCCCGCCTGCGCGAAGCGTGGAGTGCCATCATGCGCCGGCACGGCACTCTGCGCACTGCCTACGTCAGCACAGGCGCGGAGCCGCATCAGGTAGTGATGCCGGATGCCGCGATTCCCTGGCACCATGAGGATCTGCGCGGCATCGCCCCGGAAGCTCAGGAGCAGCGGCTCGCATCTTTCCTCGCAGCAGATGCGGCCCGGCCATTCAATCTGTCAACGGCACCGCTCACCCGCCTCGCCCTGTTCCAATTCGGCGACGAGGAGCACGTGCTGGTGTGGACACACCATCACCTCGAGATCGATGGCTGGTCCTGGCCGCTCGTCTTTCGCGAACTCCACGCCCACCTTGCAGGCGAGCAATTGACCAACGCCCCGCGCTACCGCGATTACATCGCATGGCTCGCACGGCGCCCCGGCGACGCCGACTTCTGGCGCGCTCAGCTCGCAGGTTTCCGCAACTCCACTCCGCTGCCATTTTCCGCAGACCGCACGGCACAAGTCGCTCAGGTGCACCTGCAACTAAACGAGATCGACACCTCGACGCTCGCGAGTGTCGCCAGGCAACTTCTCGTAACGCCTAACGCACTGGTGCAAACCGCATGGGCCATTTTGCTTGGCCACCACGGAGCCCAGACCGACGTGGTTTTTGGCGCAGCCTTTTCTGGCCGGCCCGCGGAATTGCCGGATGCTGGCACGACCATCGGGCACTTTGTAAACAACCTGCCCGTGCGCGTGCAGTTCGCGCCCGGCGCAAAATTTCCCGAGCTCGCGCAATCCGTCCATCGTCGTCTCGCTGAGATCGCTGAGCACCAAAATACCCCGCTCACTGAAATCGAAGGCTGCTCCGAACTTCCGTGGAATGCCCGCTTTTTTTCCACGCTCGTGGTTTTTCAAAACTACCTCGCAGGTGAAGCGCGCCTCGGAGACGCCCGTATCGCCAGCCTCCACGCGCCAGTGCGCACCAACTACCCGCTCACGCTCGTCGTAAATCCGGGCGACCGCCTCCAATTCACGCTTATCAGCCAGGCCGGTGTCGCCAGTGCCGAAACGCTCCACTCCCTCGCGGAGCAACTCGCAGCAATTCTAGCAGTCTTTGCACCCGATGCGACCATCGAGACCCTCACGAGCAAGCTCCCCACGCCAGCATCCAAGTCCTCCGATCCACACGCAGCAGCCCAAAAAGCCAGCAACGCTACGACAAATCTGGAGAAGACGATCGCAGCGATCTGGGGCGAGGCATTC
>JAYUWZ010001120.1:0-2519 GCA_043753265.1 Verrucomicrobiaceae bacterium | reverse complement strand
GAGGGGATTGCGTGGGAGCGCGCGGCGTCGGTGGAATGGATCGACCCGACGGGTGGCGGGGATGAGTTTCAGATCAATTGCGGCATCCGCCCGCAGGGTGGTGCGAGCCGGAATCCCGGGACGTCGCCGAAGCACGGCTTGCGGTTGCTTTTCAAGGATGTGTGGGGGCCGTCGAAGCTGAAGTTCAAGATGTTCAAGGATTCGCCGGTGGATGAATTTGACACGCTCACGCTGCACGCGCGCTTTAACGATGCGTGGGTGTGGAATGGGGGCAGCGCGCAATACATCCGCGACATGTGGTGCCGCGACACGCAGCTCGCGATGGGGCGCACGTCGCCGCACGGCACGTATGTGCACCTTTACCTGAATGGTGTGTACTGGGGCATGTATGACCCGGGCGAGAAGCCGGATGCGTCCTTCTCGGCGCAGCATTTTGGCGGTGAGAAAACGGACTACGACGCGGTGAATGCGAACGAGTTCATCGATGGCGATGTGGTAGCTTGGAATGCGATGTTCACCATCGCGCGGGCGGGCCTGGCGAGCGATGCCAACTATGCGCAGATCCAGCAGTATCTCGATGTGCCGGGCTTCATCGACTACATGATCGTAAACCTGTATGCGGGCAACACCGACTGGCCGAGCCACAACTGGACGGCGTCGCGGCGGCGGGCGGTGGGAGCGGGATACCAGTTCTTTAGCTGGGATGCGGAGTGGACGTTTTTTGGGAATGGGGACAACCGCATCGGCGTGGACAACGGCAACACGCCGGGCGAGCTATTCCAGGCGCTGCGCGCGAATGCGGAGTTCCGGCGGTTGTTTGGCGACCATGTGCAGCGGCATTTTTTCAATGATGGAGTGCTGACGCCCGCGGCTGTGGACGCGCGCTGGATGCGGCGTGCAACGGAGATCGACCAGGCGATCATCTGCGAATCCGCGCGCTGGGGTGACTATCGTCGCGAGCCAGGGTTGACACGGAATGTCGAGTGGCTCGGCGAGCAAAACCGGCTGCGCACGCAATACTTCCCGCAGCGCACGGCGAATGTGGTCGCGCAATTCCAGGCGGCGAGCCTTTACCCGACGGTCCTGGCCCCGGCCTTTATCCAGCAGGGGGGCAGCGTGGCCACCGGCTACTCGCTCACCATCACGCATGCCAATGCAACGGGGTCTATCATCTTCACCACGGATGGCACCGATCCCCGGCTCGCGGGAGGCGGGGTTGCGGCGTCGGCGCAGACATATTCCGCGCCCATCATCCTCAATGCGCACGCGGTCGTGCGGGCCCGTGTGAAGGATGGCGCAACGTGGTCGGCGCTGAACGAGGCGACCTTTTACACGCTGCAGGATTTCTCACCGCTCGCGATTACAGAGATCATGTATAACCCCGCAGGGGCGAGCAGCGATGAGTTCGAGTTCATCGAGTTCAAGAATCGCGGGGCGAATGCACTCGATCTCAGCGGCCTCACTTTTGGGAGCGGCATCACCTTCACCTTTCCCGGCGGGACCTCGCTGGCACCCGGCGCGTTCATCGTGCTCGCGCGCAATCCGGCGCAATTTGCCACGCGCTATAACGGCGTGACGGTGCATGGGACCTTCACGGGGCGGCTGGACAATGGCGGCGAGCAGCTGTCGCTGAATCATCCGCTCGGCGCGAAGATTCTCTCGCTCACCTATGGCGACCATGCGCCCTGGCCGATCGCAGCGGATGGCAATGGCTTCTCGCTGGTGCCGCTGGATTTTGCCGACCCAAGCAATGCCGCAAACTGGCGCGCGAGCGCGAATGTCAATGGCTCGCCGGGCGCGGACGATCCGGCGGTAAGCATTGCGCGTATTCTTGTTACCGAGGTGCTCACGAATGGAGTCGGTTCGGATTTCATCGAGCTGCATAATCCCAATGCAGGTCCGGTGAATGTGGGCGGGTGGTTTTTGAGCGATGACCCGGGCACGCCCAAGAAGTATACGATTCCCGTGAATACGATCATCCCCGCGGGAGGCTACGTCGCATTCACGGCAGCCCAGTTCAATCCGACGCCGGGTGTGGGAAATAGCTTCGAGCTTGGCACGGATGGCGACGAGGTCTGCCTGCTCTCGGGCAATGGCACCAATCTCACGGGCTACAGTCACGGCTTTGAGTTTGGCGCGTCGGCGTCGGGCGTCACGTTTGGGCGGTATGTGAACAGCGTGGGCGACGAGCAATTTCCGGCGCAAATTTCGCCCACTCCGGGCGCGGCCAATAGCGGGCCGCGTGTGGGGCCTGTGGTGATCAATGAAGTCCAGTATCACCCGGAGACTGGGTACGATGAGTATGTGGAATTGAAGAACATCAGCGCTGGAGCGGTGGCGCTTTTCGATCCCGCCATTCCCGCTAATACATGGAGGCTGGGCGGGCTGAATTACCTATTACCGCAGGGCATCACGCTCCCTGCGGGCGGTTCGCTGGTGCTGGCGTCGATCGACCCCGCGGAGTTTCGCACGAAGTATGGGGTGCCCGTCGATGTGACCATTATCGGCCCTTACTTGGG
>JAYUWZ010001119.1:0-11416 GCA_043753265.1 Verrucomicrobiaceae bacterium | reverse complement strand
GTGAAGTGAGGTCCTTCGACTCGTTCCTCGCTCAGGATGACAATTTAAAAAGGCGCTAACGCGCCACTTTCGTTACGGACGCTGAGTGTGAATTCGATCGGTTCATCTCCCACACAAAATCAATCGCCCCCTTGTTTGGGTTCTTGGGGTGACATTGTTAAGAAGGCGATTAACGCGAGCGCGCGTGCTCGAGCAGGATGCGGTGGATTTCCTTGATGCCCTCGGGGTGCGCGTGGGCGTTGTGGTGGGAGGGAACGATTTTCTCGCTCTTTGCTCCATCGAGATGACTGCTCCAGTAGGGCACCACCCCGTCATTGCTCACAGGTTTTGTGCGGTCCTTGTTCCCGCCCTTGCCCCGGTCGCCGATGATCGAGTGGTACGGGACACCCGGCACCATGGGCAGCTTGTTGATCGCGATGACGAACCGGTTTGTCGGTGAAAGCGTGTCCACGCTGTTGGGGATGTGGTTCACGTGCCTCGTAGTGTCGTCAAAGGTGACAAATGTCATGGTTTCCTTTGCAATTGCCATGAAGGTCTCGGGGGCCCGGATGAGCCTGGCTCCCAGGCGGCCAATCCAGGTCGAAGCCAGGTCGCTTCCCCGGTGCGGTGCCGCCACAAAAATGGCCCGTGCAATGTTTGGACGGGGCTTGAACATGAGCATGTCGCTCAGAAATGCCCGGGTCTTTGGAGAGACCTTCAGCGCGTCCGGCTTGTCTTTGAAAAAGCATTCCCAAAGACTCATCTGGCTGTCCACGAGCATCGACCGACTGATGATGCCGCCCATGCTGTGACCGATGATCACCATCTTCTTGTGTTTGGGATAGGCTGCTTCGATTTCGTCGAGCTGCTTGCGCATGATCGCCGCAGAGTGCGGATAGGGGTAGCCCGTAGGGTAGCTGTAAAACCAAAATTGGTAATGCTTCCGAATCTCCGGGTCGCCGCGCAGCACATTGATCAGCGGTGCCCACGTGGCCTGGGAAGACATGAGCCCGTGCACGACAAGGATGGGGATTTTGTTTGGGTCGTACGGTTGGAAGCGCGCGAGGCGCGCCGTCTCGGCGAATTTTTGCGGGCGAAACATACGCATGATCTCGAGCTTCGAGGGATCGTTGCGCGACAGGGCCAGGGCGATTGGGGCAGTGAAATCGGCACCGAGTTCAAAGCGATGTCCATTGAACATGACCGTCTCCGTGGAGAGCGGGTCCTCGAACGAAACCTCCGCGCGCCTTCCTTCAAATCGGATGACCGCAGTCGCTCCCGCGTAAAGTTGTTTGCCCTGCGCAAAGCGGTCCAGCTTCGTGAAGTCCTGAGTATCGCCATTGATCACGAGCGGTGCTCCAAGCCCTGGCTTGATGGTGCGCTGGTTGATCGCGGAGCCTGAGAAGGAATAACGATCCGCAGGGAGTATATGATACAGGGTGGGATTTTTCTCCGGGGTCGTGTAGGGCTTGTCGTCCAGCGTCCACTCTCCCTGCGCGCCCGGCACCCGGAGTGGCGCGACCCACGCCTCCATCTTGGAGTCGTGCAGCACATTGAAGACACTGCTCACCGCGAAATTGTAGTCGCGCAGCGCCTGTGCATTTCCCGGCTCCTTTTTGAGAATCCCCGCCGCGGTGGACGCTGCGTCGAGGTATTTGCCGATTGCCGCCTGCGGGTCCCGCCGCTCGCTGCTAATCACCTGGGCAATCATGTCGCCAACCGCGGTGATCGGCCTCTGATACAGAGGGCGTTTCTCCTTCACCTTGCTATATGGCACGCAGGCGGCGAGGCAGAGTGCCAGGATGGCAGGGATGCAGCGTTTCATGCGCGGCAGTGTTTGCACTGCTTGCAGCAGGAAATCAATCGGAGCATCTATCTGTCACAGTGAAGTCACATGTGGCGTGGCTCAGCATTTTGCCGATTTGCGCTTCTTTCCGATGGTGCCGCGTTGCTCGATTTTGCGGATGTAATCCGGGGCAAATGGCACCTTGCAGGCTGTCTTGCCCATGTCCACTTCCACGGGCCCGATCTTCTCCGCTGTCTGGATGGCAAGCGGGGTAAGCGACTTCACAAACGCGCCTGCGGCGATGACGAATCCATTCATCTGGTAGCGCACGTCGTCCGGTGCCTGGTGGATGCCTTTTTGCACGCGGCCGAGCAGTTGCTTTAGCACCGGGATATCGAGTTTTGCATCCTCCTCGACTGAGATGATGCACGAAATCGTGGCCCAGCCTGCCGCCGCGGTGTTCTCCGTTTCCGACTCGATCCATTCCATCGCCATCGCCCATCCATGCGGACTGCCGGCTGTGACGGAGGGGATGGTGGTCCCGTGCATGCAACCGCTGGCGTCTTTATCCAGCCAGTGCTGCAAATCCCTGCGTGTCATGCGCGCATCGTCGGCGATGAGGCCGGCCAGATACATGGCGTCGTAGACTCCCGTGTCGTACAAATCGAGCGCCAGTTGGTAGTCCTTCTTGATGCGCTTTTGGATCTTTTTGAGTTCCTCAATTTTCACCCCGTAGACGGGTTCTGGAATTCCGTGATTGAGCAGCACTTTCTTGTAGCTGTCCCTGCCAAGCGGACGGATTTCATCGAGGATGGCTTTTGCGTTCATAGGTAGCGCGGACATCCTGTCCGCATGGGTGGGTGTGTTCGGGTGGATTGAAGGCTGAACATTTGGCAGGGCAGGGGAGAGATGGCCAGCAGGCTATTTACGTACTGCCTCTCTCCAAAAGTGGGTGAGGTGTAGGTGAAAACGGGGCTGAGATGGCACAGCCAGTGAAGTGAGGCCCTTCGACTCGTTCCTCGCTCAGGGTGACGCTTTCTAAAGGGGGGCAGCCTGCCACTGAAGGCGAGCGTTAACCGGCCCTTTCATACCAACACCTCGCTCACTTTTAATCGCGCCCCACAATCCACCCAATCGCCTTTTCCGCGAGGCGGTCGAATGCGCGCACGGCCATGTCCAGATGCTCCTCGCGCGTGTCCTCGATCTTGTTGTGCGAGATCCCGTGGAGGCTTTGCACAAACATCATCACTGTTGGAATTCCTGCGCGCGAGACCTCCGCTGCGTCGTGCAGCGGCCCGGAGGGCAGCCGGTGCGATATCCCGCACGTCTCAAAAATCGCCTCGTCGCACAGTGCAATCAACTCATCGTGGAATGGCCGTGGCGCGATGTGCCAGAGCCGCTCCCACGTTACCTCCACATTCCCCTCGCGGGCAAAATGCTCGCTGGCCTCGCGGGCTTCGGCCAGCATTTGCGCGAGCGCGCCGGGATCGAGATGCCGCTGATCGAGAGTGATGCGGCACTCCTCCACCACGCTGGTCACAATGCCCGGTTTCGTCGTGCACGAGCCAATGGTGCATACCCCCGCGCCGCTGCGCTGTGCGATGGCATAGATCTCCGGGCTCATACGCGCCGCCGCGAGAAAGGCGTCCTTCCTCCGGCTCATCGGCGTGCTCCCGGAGTGCGCTGCCTGCCCGTGAAACGTGATGGCATGCCGCTCCACTCCGAAAGTTCCCAGCACCGCGCCGAGCGGCAAATCCATGTCCAGCAGCACAGGCCCTTGCTCGATGTGCAATTCCAGATACGCCGCCGCATTGGCGAGTTCAATGCCTGATTCCTTCACGCGCTCCAGATCGATCCCGTGCTCGCGCAAAGCATCCGGCAGCCGGGTGCCCGCCTTGTCCACCAGGCCGCGCGCCTCCGCGAGATCCAGGTTTCCCGAGCAGGCTGCGGAACCAAAAAGACTTTTCCCAAATCGTGCGCCCTCCTCGTCCGCCCAGTCCACGACACGCACGGTCACCGGTGGTTTCCCGCCGTACTCCGCATGGATGCGCCGCATCACCTCCACCCCCGCCAGCACGTTCAGGCATCCATCCAGCCAGCCGCCGTTCGGCACGGAGTCCATGTGGCCGCCGAGCAAAAGCTCGCGCTCCGATTCTCCTTTCAGGGTCGCCCAGAAATTTCCCGCCGCATCTGTATGCATCTCCACGGGCATCCCTGAAAACCGCTCGCGCAGCCACGCGCGGGTCTTTGCCCACACCGGCGTGAATGCCAGGCGTTGCGCGCCGTCCGCATCGCCCGTGAGTGCACGGAGTTCCTTGAGTTCATCAATCGTGCGCTGCGGATTCAGGCTCATGCGGGAGTGTGTAAATCAACACGGGGTTGTTTTTCAATCACCGCTTGGTGCGGCGTGCCCGAGCGAGGTTGCAAACCTCGCCACCTTTGGGGCATCCTTTGCGCGCCATGTCTGCAAAGCATCTTCTTCTGTCCCTCGTGATTGGTTTCGCCACGGCGTGCACCTCGAGTGCGCCAGCGGGAAGCCCGCCAGCCAGCGGTGGCAAAGTGAGCGTGTCGCGCGATGAACTGGGCCACCGACCTGGGCCGCGTGGATTCACCACTGTGCTTCTCGATGCCGGCCACGGCGGGAAGGACACCGGGGCCAGGAGCCCGCATACCGGGCAACTCGAAAAGGATCTGGCGCTCGACATGGTGAAGATGGTGAAGGCTGAACTTGGCGGCAGTGTGAAAGTCGTCCTGCTCCGCGACCGTGATCGCGATTACGATCTCGATGCGCGCGTGGCCTACGTGAACCGTTTCGACAACGCCATTCTCGTCAGCATCCATTTCAATTCCAGCGGCAGCCGCGCTGTCGCCGGGCCGGAAGTCTTTTACTGGCGCGTCGACAGCTACACGCTCGGCAAGCGCATCCAGCATGCGCTCTCGGCTGCCAATCCCTACCATCAGGGCAATCGCGGACTGGTGCGCCGCCGCCTGCGTCTCACGCGCAACCCATGGGTGCCCTCCGTACTCGTCGAGTGCGGCTATCTCAGCAACGGCGCGGAATCCGGCACCATCGCAAAGCCTGCCTACCAGCGCACTCTGGCAAAGGCGATCGCGAAGGCGATCCTCGCCCAACGCGCGGAAGGCGACGGCAAACTCGGCCCGCTGCCGTCACCCATCAACGCCCCCCTGAGCCGTCCTACGGATGCGAAGGAGTAGGTGGGCGTCTGGAGGTCACCTTGCCTTCTGAATCGCAGGAAGCAGCATCCCGATTTCCGACTGCTCCACTTTCGCCGAGAGAAAGAGTTCGCGTGGCAGCAGTGCTGGCGTCGCGCTGGCCCCGGTGCGGGCGATGTTGTAGCCCACGACTGCCACTATGACATGCGCCGAGCCATCCGCGGCCAGGTGGTTTTTCGGAATCGTGGACCACGAGATGTCGTGCATGCTCACCTTGCCCGCACCGCCGCCACCCCCCGCGGCACTCGTGGGCTCCGTGGTGTTGGAGAGCACTTCAAATCCTGAGAGGTCCGGCTTCACTACATATACAATCACGCGCACGCCATGCTCTCCGCCCGCCACGCGGGCCGGCGTGTAGGCAGTGAGCAGATGGATGCCGATGCTTTGATTATCCACAAGCCGCACCGGTGAGTACAGCGTGGCCTGCGTGCGGCGCATCTTCGCCACTTGCTCAAAGGTGAGTGAATCCATCGCTGGCGGGGCTTGTGCGAACGCGGGAGCAGTCGTGAAGGCGAGCCCGGCAAATGCGAGCAGGGCAAGCCAGCGCGATGTGCGAGCCGTTGTGTGGGTTCCATTTCGGAAGAATGTGGTGTGTTTCATTGTTGCACCCATTTCTTGGGATTTCCTCCGCTGCGGTTACAGCGCCTGCCATTTATAGCATCGCAGACCGATCTCAGGGATTGCCGAGTGCGGTGGGTATACCCGCCGCAAGGTCCCCAAAGAATCCTTCCAGCGCCGTGTAATCTGCGATTACCGCGTGCGCTCCTACTTCCAGCAGCATCTTCTGCTTCCAGACATCCAACTGCCCGGGATTCACTTCATCGCTTGCCACCGCCACGGCGTAGCCACCCACCGCTGCGGTCTCCACGAGTTCCACCGGCCCATCGCCAAATGCAATCAACTCGCCGCCGGCAATTCCCGAGTCTCGGAGCAATCGGTGAATCACATCGCGCTTGGTGAACTGTGTGTCGCCGGTGTCCCCGGGGCCGTAAATCCGCCCTTCAAAAAAGTGCGCTACCTGCAGCAACTCCGCCTCCTCGATTACTTGCGACACTGCAGTGCCCGAGGCGAGGGTCATCGGAATCCCCATCGCGCGCAGTCGCTCAAAAAACGCGCGCACTCCCGGCACCAGCAGAGCATCTGTCACTGGCTGTGGCACGCGCAGCGGAGCCAGTCGCGCCTCCCGCTGGCCTCCCAGGCGCAGTTGGAATTCCACCTGGTATGCCTGCGCATCCCGCGCCTTGCCGCCCCGGGCCGCCACCATCTCTGCCAGCCGCACCATCTGGTGAATGCTGGGCCGTCCGTTGAGTAGCATCATCTCATCCCACGCGTATCGATGCAGCGTCGCGCGCTCCTCTGGCGATTGTGGCAGAGCCTCTTCCAGATAGATCTCGGCCATGATTTCCGCCCAGCCGGCGCGGACGAGGGAAGTGGTGCCGTCCCAGTCCATGAGGACGTGGCGGATGGTGCGGGAAGCGAGTGAAATCACGAACGGAAGATAAAATACACCGCGCCACACATGCAAAGCCCTGCATAAACGAAATCGAGCTTGATTGGCTGTTTCAGGAACAGGATGGAAAACGGAACGAACACCGCGAGGGTGATCACCTCCTGCACGATCTTCAGCTTCGCCGCATCCACCCCGCCGAGATGCCCGATGCGATTCGCCGGAACCTGCAGGCAATACTCAAAAAATGCGATCCCCCAGCTCACCAAAATCGCCGCAAACACCGACTGAGAAGCCGAGTTTTTCAAATGCCCGTACCAGGCAAACGTCATGAAAATATTGGCCCCACACAGGAGCAGGATGGTTTGGACGATCGGCGGCATACGCGCTGGCTACCAAACCTCCGCCTTCAGCACAACGCGCCTTACAACTGCGACAGCGTCTTCCGCTCCGTCAGTGCTCCACAGTTTGGGCATCGCGGCAGCACCGTGTCGCTGGTTTCGCTAAATTCAAACGCGCACAGCCGGCACTTTAGCAGATTCCGCCGCGCGGCCCGCTCGCGCGCGGAGCGGCGGAAATTGTGGATGCACGCCGCCACGAGAATCACCACGAGGCACACCCCGGCGTATACAAAAAGCAATTCGTGGAGTTGCAGCCGGAACATCAGTTGGCGGGGGCTGCGGTGGCGTCGTCACCCCATTGAAAAGTCACGAACCCCCAGGCAACGGGTGCATTGGGCGAGGGTGCGAAGCGCAGTCCTCGAATGAATCCCATCGCCTCCGCATCCAGCACCTTGTCGCCGCTCAAAGGCTCCTGCGCAAAGCTGAAGCGCACCTCACCCTCGGGGGTGATTCCCACCAGCATCCGCGTGGCCTCCACGGGCTTGCTTACCTTTCTGGATGGAGAAAATGCCGTCGCCGGGGCGCGGCTGGTGAGGTCCCCTGTAAAGACAATGGTCGTATGCTGCCGGGGCGGCTGCTTTCCGCCGGGTGCGGGTGCGCCGAGATTCCCGAGAATCAGGCTCAACGGTTCGCGGGCCGAGGGGTATTGCATGGCCTCCGATTCGCCCGGCACTCCCAGTGGCGCTGTGCGCATCGTGCCATACGAGGGGGCATAGGGCACGGTGAGCAGGCCCGTGGGCTCCACGCTCGGCACCCGGGCCACGAGCGCTGGGTCTTCGGCTGCGATCCAGGCGAGCAGGGATGCATTCTCCGGGGAAAGCGACCCATCTGGCGCAAAAGGCGTGAGCAGTTGTACCGGCCGTGCGGGCTTGGGTGCCGGGGGGCGGATGGGCGTGGACGACTGGAATAGAAAAAACGCCGCACTGTGGAGCGCCAGCGAGATAAAGATTAGGCCCGCCATCCACCAGGAACTGCGGTTAACCTTCGGCCAGTGAAACGTTGTCATCGCGGTGCAATTTCCCCGGCGAGAATCACCGGATAGCCGCGCCGCAGCGCCTCATTCATGATTTCGTCCCGCATCCCCGAGGGACTGTGCTTGTCTGCCTTGATGATGAGCGTGCGATCCGCCGCCTTGTTCTGGTCGAGAGCCGATACAAGCTCCGACATATCCACCTTCTTGCCCCGGTAGTAAATCGCCGGTGCTGGCGCGGCCGTGAGTGACACGATCTGAGCGTTCCGCTGGGGGCCCATCGCAAAAGTCGTCGTGGGCAGAATGACCTGAGCCCCCGGTTGCAGGATAAAGCGCGCTCCCATGGTGAAAAACACGATCACCAAAAAGAGTACATTCAGCATAGGCAGGATGCCAAATGCGGGCAGCGGAAACTGGAATGTGCGCTGAAGCTTCACGGCGCGAAATTGTTCGGAAGTCTATCGGGCCTCCGCGCGATGCCGGGCCTCTCCAAATTCAATAATGTCCGGCTGTTGCCGGCTCTCCACGAGGAGGTTCACCACCTCGATTCCCGCGCGCTCCATGTCGTGCATCACCCGTTTCGCCCGGGCTACTAGGTAGGCATAAGCCAGCGTGCAGGGCATGCACACCACCAGGCCCGCCCCCGTGGAGAGCAGCGCCTGGTACACCCCTTTGGATACTTCCGCGGAACTCGCAAGCCCTCCGGCGGACGACAGGTTTTGAAAAGCCTCAATGAGCCCGGCCACCGTGCCAAGCAGTCCGAGCATTGGCGCGATGAAGGCGATGCTCGCCAGCATGGGCAGGCGGCGCTCCAGTTTCGGCACCTCCAGTTGCCCGGCTTCTTCGGTGATCTGGCGCAGTTCTTCCCGGGGTGCGTTGTGGTGAATGATTGCGGCGTGGACCACCCGTTGCACGGGACCATTCGTCGCAGCCGCTTCCATTTGGGCCTCCGCGTAGCGGCGTCCCCTCATCAGGTTTGCAAGTCCCCGCATGAATTCCCCCACCCGCATCTGGATGCGGTGGAAGTAGAGCACCCGCTCCAGAAACATTGCACTGGCTAGGACGCTGCAAAACAGAATCGGCCACATGAGCGGCCCGCCCTTTTCCATAAAATCGAGCATGACCCTAGTATTTACCCCGTCGTGCCCATGGGAAGAAAGATAAAATCCACGAAAAGCGAAAATCGTTGAACCTTATCTTGTGGGTGGCCTTGGCTTACCCCCTACAGGATGTGGTTCAGCCTGCGCTACCCATGGGGTGGCCCGTCGCCCAGCCCTGGGGTATCTCATGTTTTGGCTCAACGCACAGCGCCGGGCCACAAGTGGGTTCACCCCGATTTCCAACACCCAAGCTTTTCCTCCCTGCCATTCCGTAGTTTCCTCCCGCCCATGCGCATTATCGCCATCGACCCGTCCCTCCGCTCCACCGGCTACGCGGTGATGGAGAGTGCCGCTGGCCAGGTGCGCGCTCTCGAGTATGGAGCGGTGAAGAACGCCCAATCCCTGCTCCCCAGCGGCTGCCTCGTCGCCATTCACAGCCGCATCGTCGAGCTCATCGCCATCCACTCCCCGGAATGCGCGGTGCTCGAGGGTATCATCTTCGTCCAAAGCCACCGCACCGCCATCACCATGGGGGCCGCCCGCGGAGCCGCTCTCGTTGCTGCCGCGGTAAAGGGCATCCCCATCTACGAATACGCCCCCCGTCGCGTGAAACAAAGCGTCGTGGGCCGTGGCGGTGCCCAAAAGGAACAGGTCGCCTTCATGGTGCGCGTCCTCCTCGGGCTCAAGGAAACCCCGCAAGCCGACGCCGCCGACGCCCTCGCCATCGGCCTGACCCATTTCCAGACCGCCCGCAGCGCCGCCGCCGGTGCCGTGAAACTGGAGCAAATCTGAGTTCTTTTCGTGGGGTTCTACCCCGCGCTTCCTCTCACATCTCCACGTCTCTACTTCTCACGTCGTCCTAGTGGGAGCGGGTGAGGCGTTCACGGAGGGTGTCGGCGAGGGCGTCCATGCGCTTCGTGTCTTTTGGCTCCAGGAGGGCTGCGAGGATGGCGGCACGGTCTCCCATCTCGGCGAGTTTGACGGATGAGGCCTTCACGCTGGGGTCGGAGATTTTGTTGGGCTTTCCATCGGTGCGGAGGAAGTCGGAGACCTTTGAGGCTTCGCCGATGGCGCGGGGGTGGACGTGGAGGCCATCGGGGCAGCCGGTGTCGCCCGCATGGCAGCCGTTGCAGGTATTCATGGAGAACAGCCGGCGGGCGTCGCGGGTGATGCGCGGTTTTGGGTCCCAGTGAAAATTCTTTTCGCCCTCGGGGATGATGGCGTGGCTGGCCAGCATGGCGCGCGCTTTCCCTCGCACGGTGACGCTGCGGGGAATGGAGTGGACGCCTGCGTTAATCAACGGCACGATGTCGCGCAGGAATGAGGAGAGGAATCGCCCGCCTTCGCGGGTGTCCTCCATGAACTCGGGGGCCGGGGTGAGCGGGAGCGAGGCGGGGACGAATGCAAATCCGCTGAGGTTGAACTGGCGGAACTCGCGGCCGGGGCCGAATGCGGCTTCGCTGCTGCGGAGCTGGGAGAAGGAGGGTGGTTCGGAGTCTATCGCCTGACTGGCGATTTTCTCGCGTTCCAGCCGGTGGGTGAAGGCCTGGGTGATGCGCGAGAGTTCGGTGACATAGCGCGGGTCCTGGATGTCCAAGGCGCCGAGCCAGTGCCAGGCCTGTGCCCAGTCGCGGGCGAGCAGGCGGTGCTCGGCGACAGACTTCGCATTTGCGGGCTGTTTGGGTGCGCCGGCCTTGGCGAGGGGCCGTAGTTTGTATTCAAAAATAAGCGTCCAGCCGCCTTCGAGGGGTTTACCATCGGGGTCGACTGCGCCGAAGACGAGGCGGCCTTCGCCGAAATCCTCCGGGGTCGAGGTGAAGTCTGATGTGGATCCTCCGTAGCCCGAAGAGCCTCCCGAAATGGAGGGTTGTTCGGTACTGCTCTGGCTGCCTTCGAGTGAGAGATTCACCATTTTGATGAAGTCGGTGTCCTTGCCGGCGAGCTTCCACTTTTCGCGAAGCGGGGACTTCAGATCGACGACTGCGGAGACGCCGAGGTCCATGCGATTGACGACGGCGAGCAGGCGGAAGGGGGCGTTGGCGAGGTTGGGCTTCCACGGTTTGCCGGAGCGCGGGTCGTAGCCATCGCGCTGCTGCCAGGGCAGGATGAATTTGCGGGCGATATCGGGCCGGGCGGGGATGACTTGCGGCTCCCGGGGCGCGGTGGCGGTGAACGTGGAAACGGGCAGGCATTTGCCACCCGGCATGGCGTTGCTGCGTGGGATGGTACTTTGCTGCTGCGGCACTCCGATGAGGCCGGGCAGGCTTTGGTTGGGCACGACGCCGATGGTGGAATTCTGGTAATAGCACTCGAGCAGTTTATGGACGGCATCGGGGGCCTGCTCCTTTCCGACGATCTGCTCGACCAATGTACCGAAGGCCCAAGGGCCGGGATATTTGGCGAGATCGGAATCGACCACGGCAGGGTGGGTAATGAGTAGTGATTTTTCGGGCTGGATATCCTCGGCCCGGACGCGCTCAGGGCGCTGGGCAAAGGTGG
>JAYUWZ010001118.1:0-2520 GCA_043753265.1 Verrucomicrobiaceae bacterium | reverse complement strand
TTCGACGTCCGCGCCGCTTGCTTCGCAGATTGCGGAGAGAGCGTTGATGTAGCTGATCTTGAGGGAGAGGAAGGAGTTCGCGGCGTGCTTGATGAGCTCGGCACTGGCGATGTCAGTGACGAAAATCGGCGCGTTGAAGGGCTCATACACGCGCTTCATCAAGTCAGTCGCCTTTTCGCTGTTGCTGCCGAAGACGATGCGGTCGGGCTCCATGAGATCGGCGACAGCGCAGCCTTCGCGGAGAAACTCGGGATTGCTCACCACGTCGAAGGCGGCCTCCTTGTTGTAGCGCTGGATGGTGGCATACACGCGCTCGCCGGTCTTCACGGGCACGGTGCTCTTGTCCACGATCACGCGATACTCGCCGGGCTTGAGCGCACCGGCGATTTCGCGGGCCACGCGTTCGATGAAAGTCATGTCCACCGAGCCATCCGGCTGAGGCGGAGTAGGTACGGCGATGAATGCCACCTGGGAGGCATCCACGCCTTCCTGGATGCTGTTGGTGAAACGCAGGCGCTTGGCGGCGACATTGCGCTGCACGAGCTCCTCAAGGCCAGGCTCGTAGATCGGGATTTTGCCCGCTTGGAGCATGTCTACTTTCCGCTGATCGTTATCCACACAAATGACGCGGTGGCCAACTTCCGCGAAGCAAGCGCCGGTCACAAGGCCGACGTATCCAGAGCCGATAATGCAAAGATCCATGTCTTAAAAAGGGCGCGCTTTATGGGGGGGACTTGCGTGCTCGGCAAGGGGAACTTGATATCCATTCCTGTCATGCACCCTTTCTTTGGGAGAGAAAATGTCCGGTACAACCATCCGACGCCCAACGTCCAAGGCTCAATAAAGGCTGGTTGGCAGGGCGGGGATTACGTTATTTTCAGTTTCACGCCTGAAAACGGCATGAGAAGCGCTGTATCAACCATAACGCGACACATGGCTGTGGCGCAGCTGTGACTTTTGTCGTAATTTTGTCGAAGGAATCAGTGCTCCACGCTGGATGGGCCATGCGGGAGGGCGGGTGGGGTATGGAAAAGCTAGGGTTCACCATCGTTCCACGGAAACAATCAGCGGATGTGAAGTATTTCGCAGTGGGGAGCGCTGGATCGGGATGCTGGCAAGAAGAAATTCGCAGGAAAATTTTCTTCTACGAGTGAAATGCATTTCACTTGGCTGCCCCTACTAATTGTGGTTTACTGCGGATCGCTCGCAACAGGAAGTGTATTCACAGGGGATTTACCCTGAAAATCGTCACTTATTGGCGGTTTGTTCGTTCTTAATCCCCGGACTCTTCACAAGTTATTCACAGCCATGCCAACCACTCCGAAACTCAAAGCCTCCCGTCGCGCTCCGAGCGCTTCTGCTGCCGCTGCCACGCGGCGTCCCGCAACAAAGACTCCCAAGCTTCGAGCGTCGAAATCGGACGACGAGGGTGGGAAGGGCCTGCGTTTTGCCCGGACCTTCAGCAATGCGGCTGTCGCACCTTTCGACGAAATCGAATGGGAACTGCGCACCGCTGAGATCACGGACGACTCCGGCAAATCGATTTTCAAGCAGACGGACGTGGAGGTGCCGAAATCGTGGAGTGCGCTGGCGACGAAGATTGCGGTTTCGAAGTACTTCTATGGCGACATCGCCAATGGCAACGATCCCTTCAAGGGAGGCCGCGAACGTTCGGTGAGGCAACTCGTGCATCGCGTGACCCGTACGATCACGGACTTCGGAATCCGCGATGGCTATTTTGCGGATGCGGAGAGCGCGGAGATTTTTTACCAGGAGCTCACGTGGTTGTGCGTGAACCAGTATGGCGCGTTTAACTCGCCAGTGTGGTTCAACGTGGGGCTCTACCAGCAGTACGGCACGGGCATTGGCCGTGGCGAGGGTAACTACTTTTACAACCGCGAGAAGGGTGTGGCGGAGCGCGCGAAAACGCAGTACGAGTATCCGCAGGGCAGCGCGTGCTTCATCCAGAGCGTGGGCGACTCGATGGAGAGCATTATGAACCTCGCGCTCTCCGAGGCGATGCTGTTCAAGTTTGGCAGTGGCACGGGCACTGATCTTTCGAATCTGCGCAGCACGCGTGAAAAGCTGAGCGGCGGCGGCAAGCCGAGCGGCCCGCTTTCCTTCCTGAAGGTGTATGACCAGGTGGCCAGCGTGGTGAAGAGCGGTGGCAAGACCCGTCGCGCGGCAAAGATGAACACGCTGAAGGACTGGCATCCGGACGTGGAGGAATTCATCGAGGCCAAGACCAAGGAGGAGCGCAAGGCGTGGGCGCTCATTGAACAGGGCTACGATGGATCGTTCAACGGCGATGCCTACGGCTCGGTGATGTACCAGAACGAAAACCTGACCGTGCGGGTGAGCGACGAATTCATGGATGCGGCGATCGCCGGGCGCGAGTGGTGGACGAAGCGCGTGACGGACGGCAAGCCGTGCGAGAAGAAAGACGCGCGCACGTTGCTGCGCAAGATCGCCGAGGGCACCCATGTGTGCGGCGACCCGGGCGTGCAGTTCGACACGACA
>JAYUWZ010001117.1:0-2521 GCA_043753265.1 Verrucomicrobiaceae bacterium | reverse complement strand
AAATTATCGGCGGTGAGCGTGCCCTTGGTGATGGTGAGTTTCACCGTGTCGCCATCGATGTCCGTCCACGTGGCGCTCTTGCCACCCACGGCGATCGTCGGCGCGGCGGCGTAGGGCTGCACGGACATGCCGGTGAACTCACGTGTGCCATTGCCCACTGTGCCGAGGTCGCCGAGCAGGCCGGTCTCGAGGTTCACATTGTAAAGATGCGACCCGCTGCCGAAGCGTCCCAGGATCCAGCCCAGCTCCGGGCCACCTGCGGAACCAGCGATGTCGAACGACACATTGGTGTCATCCGCCAGCACGGCAAAGCCTCCGAAATTGACCAGCGCGATGGGCATGATCTGGCCGTCGGTTTCGCGCAGGGTGGAAATATCCCCAGTAAAGCTGTTGTAGACATAAACAGTGGCGGAATCATCGCCAAAGTTGGAATCATAAGCGACCCCGGCAATGATCTCGCCCTGGTTGGGGTCGTTCGCATTGTCTTCGACGGTCATGGATGCATTGGTCGGCGAAAGCGTGAAGTTACTATCCCCGCCGCTCACCACGCGAATGACGTCATCGATCGGGTCGAAGTCGAACCCGTAGATATCGATATCCTCCAGCGTGTTGCTAAAGGCGCCCCCCACAGCGGTCGGTGCGCCGGTGACGGGGTTGAGCTTGTAGAGGCGCCCGGTGCGGGTGATGCCATCGTCCACCAGGCCCATGGCATAAATCTCCCCAGTCGCAGGGCGGATATCCATGCCGGCAATCTTCTCGCCCGCCTGCAGTCCCGTGATCTGGACATCGACCAAAAACGTTTCCGGCGAGGCGCTGTCAAACGACACCAGTCGGTTATTGGTATCCACCGCAAAGAGGATGGCAGGGGCAATGCGAGGCTCAAGAGCTTCAGGCCGGGAAACTGTGACGGTGCGAGTACGATGGATGCGTTGCATGGAATTTGGCGTGTGAGGGTGGTGAGGGTTTCGTGTTTTCAAAATGCGACTCGGCGCGGTTCGCGAGCCGTAAAGGCTGCGAGCATAGAGGTGCGTATAGAGCCCGGGGAGGGGAGGCAATCGCCGGATAACCACGGAGTTTCCAAGGAGCACGCGCATGGGTGGAGGCGGAATTGGTAACGGGGTGTTCGGTGGGGATTATCGGCGATAACGGTGATCGGACCGCGTGGGCCATGGAAAATGCAGGATTGCCGCAAAAACCGCAAAAAGGCGAAAAAGGGAGAGGGGTAGGGGTTTCTGCGGTTGTTGCGCTTGTCGCGATGGGTGGTTGTTCGCAGTTCCATTCCGGTATCGCGAGGTGGGTGGAGATTATCGGCGATAACGGCGACGGGTGGCTTTGGCTGGGTTGGTGCGATTGCGGCGTCTGCCGGGAGGGGTTTTTGCGCATTGGCGCGCAGAAACTCCTGGGGGATAAATGACTGGAATTCTGGTGTTTGGGAAACGGTGCCGGGGTTTCTGCAATTATTGCGCATTTTGCGCGGAGTGCTTGTTTCGCGGACGGTGGAGGGATTATCGGCGATAACGGCGATCGATGCGAAACGTGAAGTGACGGCAGATTGCGCCAGAATTGTTCCACATGTTCCACGCACGAAGGCGTGCTTGTTGCAGTTCCGTATCCTCCCTTCCGCTGTTCCCATTTCCACCATACTAGGAATATTCCACACGGCGGGCGGGTTTGCACGTGTAGAAATTGCTGCGATTGCGGGTCGTGCTACGGGAGACCAAGGGGGCGAGCTACCATCCGTGTCCCTTCAAAATTGACAGAGCTGGTCATCGGTGAGGTTGCGACCGGGTGACCGCTCGCCCGCGAATGGCAAATCCGCTCCTTTGGGAGTTCATGTGAACAACCGAGCGGTGACCCGCGCATATTGGTGGTAAACAGAGGGGTGCCAACAGGTGGCCGTCTCTTGGGGCGCGTGGAGGGTCGGCGGTCTTTGGAAGGTCGTCCCAACTACGATGGGGAGCCGCCAACTCCCGATCGTGGTTAATGTCTATTCACGAAGCGGATAAATTTTATCCAAGGTACCGTAACTGCTATCGCTGTTGTGATACCCAAAATACCCATAATGGCGAACAAGTCCCCACTTACAATTCGTCATCGAAAATCAAAAGGCGTCACCCTAGTAGAATGTATGGTGGCGATGGCCGTAGCCGGAATCGGCTTCGGTGCCTTGATGTCGATGAATTCCCACCAACTTCAGTTGGTACGCTCGAGCCACGAATCCAATACCGCGACGCTCTGCGTTTCAGAGCGGGTGGAACAAATGCGCATTGCGAACTGGAAGCAGCTCGTCGACGCCAACTATTTGCGCGCTAATTTTTACGCCACCGCGTCGAAGTCGGGCGGAGCGCTGAAAGACTTGCGCGAAAGGATCACGGTTTCGGCCTACCCGGACCCTACGGTAACGGAGCCCATCGTTGTCGAGCGCGACAGCAGCTACAAGCCGGTCGTCATTTCTGCGGGGAGTGGCATTGCCAGCCAGAAGACCGTGCGGGTCGATGTCTTTGTCTCCTATACCGGGGCG
>JAYUWZ010001116.1:0-11425 GCA_043753265.1 Verrucomicrobiaceae bacterium | reverse complement strand
GCAACGTCGCGAGGAGTTGCGGCCTGAGATGGATTTGCGACTCAGGTATTTGGAAGGATGCATGGGCAAACTTCCCGCGGAGCAGTTAAGGCTGATTGAGGGTTACTACTACCGCCGGGACGACATGGAGAAGCTTGCGGCAAATTCCGGCCGAACCGTGGCGGCGACTTACAAGATGCTGCAACGGGTGCGACTAGCCCTTCAAGCCTGCATCGAGAACGCGAGGCGGCCGGAGGGTGCCACGCCATGAAGCTGAGCTATCCCTCGCATGAATTTGACGAGGCGGTGGCGGCCGTCTGCCATGACACCTTTTCCGACACGCAAGCGCAGGCCCTGAACGAACTGCTCCGCAGCCATCCTGCGGCGAGAGACGAATACATCTCACGCGTCGAATTGCATGCGCGACTGGCCTCGGAACCGGACCTCTTTGTCGCCGCGCCCGCGCAGGGGGACGAGGCAGCTCCATCGGGTTCGCTCCGCGAACAGCCCCTAAATGTTGTCCCGCTTCGACCGCCACCTCACAAGCGGAGAAAAGTGCTCGGTTGGGCAATCGCCCTGGCCGCCTGCGTGGCGATACTGGCCAGCGGGTGGTGGGAATGGCGTGGACCGCGGCAGGACGAGCGCAAGGGCGCGACCAGCAAGGCGGTCGCGATGCTGAGCAGGGTGGTGGATGTGCAGTGGAGTTCCCCCGACGATGTCCCGCGACTGGGCGCACCTCTGGACCCTGGCTGGCTTCGGCTCAAATCGGGTTTGGCCCAAGTGGTCTTTTACAGCGGCGCGCGGGTGGTGATCGAAGGACCTGCCGAATTTCAGATCATTTCATCTAGCGAAGCTTCCTGCCGCGTTGGCAGGCTCACGGCAGAGGTTCCACCGCAAGCGCGGGGGTTTCGAATTGCGACTCCGCAAATGAACGTCACCGATCTGGGCACAGTGTTCGGTCTCAACGTGAAAGAAGCCGCAACTGAGTTGCACGTCTTTAAAGGCAGCGTGGAATTTCTGCCGACGATCGGCACAGCGAAGCAGAGTTTGCAGGAAGGCTCCGGGGCGGTGGCTGAGGGGTCGCGACCGCCGCGCCTGATTACTGCGAATACAGCTGCGTTCACATCTCTGTTCGACTTGCAGGGCAAGTCGGTCGCGGCGGAGTCGTCACGATACGAGCAATGGCGCATCGGCAGCCAAAGGCTCAATCAAGACCCTTCTCTGCTCGTGCATTTCGACTTTGAACACGCGGCTCCCTCGGACTGGCGGCTTCACAATGCGAGCAGCGAGAATGCCGCCGTGCCAGACGGCACCATCGTCGGCTGCCAATGGGCTGAGGGCAGGTGGCCGACCAAGCCAGCGCTCGAGTTTCGCGGCGTGAGCGATCGCGTGCGCCTGAGCGTTCCCGGCGAATTTGAATCGCTGACGCTGGCGGCCTGGGTGCGGGTTCATGGGCTGGATCGCGAGTTCAACTCCCTTTTCATGTGCGATGGCTTCGACGCCGGCACGCTGCATTGGCTGATTCGCAAGGATGGCGTGCTGGGATTGACCGTGATTGGTGCGAGGCCCGGCGACTTCCAAATCGTGGCGAGCCCTTCCGTGCTTCGACTGGACCAATTCGGCATGTGGGTGCATCTGGCCGTCATACTCGATGGAAGCGCAAAACGAGTGTCGCATTACGTCAACGGCCAGCGTGCGAGCGAAAAGGTGCTCAAAATCCCCCCACCCTTTCGCATCGGCACCGCCGAGCTGGGAAACTGGAATGCGCGCGGCTTTCCCGGCAACGATCCTTTTATGATCCGGAACTTCAGCGGCGCGATGGACGAATTCTGCCTATTCCGCCGGGCTCTGCCTGACGCCGAAATTCGCGCGCTGTATTTGAGCGATAAGCCGCCGCGCTAGTGTGCGTCGGCATCCTGCCCCCCAAACAAAACGTTCTTACCGACAACCCGGTTCCACCACCTCACCAAACACCAGATGAAAACCAAATTATCCCTCCTTACCTTCGCGGCGATCATTGCCGGTCAGCTTTGCCTGGCCCAGGACAACCCACCGGTCGACGACTGGAAGCCGGCACCTACCAACCAGAAGGGCAAACCATACCCGCAAGTGAATTCGGAAGGCCGCGTCAAATTCCGCATCGTTGCGCCGCAGGCCCAGAGCGTTGGAGTGAGTTTCAAGGATAGCAGCATGTTTACGAAGGGAGAGGACGGGGCCTGGATCGGCTACACCCGGCCCCTGGACGAAGGCTTCCACTATTACGCGATCAAGATCGACGGGGCGGAAGTTCCAGATCCCAACAGCAGGTATTTTTTCGGGGCCAATCGCTGGGGCAGCGGAGTCGAAGTACCGGCCAAGGATCAGGACTTTTACGCGCTCAAGAACGTGCCCCACGGGCAATTGCGGGAGGTTCATTTTTACTCGAAGAGCACCGATTCCGTGCGCCACGCTTTCATCTATACTCCTCCGGGGTATGATCAGAATCTGGAGAGACGCTATCCCGTCCTTTATCTGCAGCACGGTTGGGGCGAAAACGAATACGGCTGGGGTGCCCAAGGCTATGCCCCTTTGATTATGGATAACCTCATCGCCGAGGGCAAAACCAAGCCCTTCATCATCGTGATGACCTACGGCATGACCAATGACACTCAGCCCGGCGGCATCCGGAATTTCGACATCAAACCGTTCGAGACCGTCCTTGTTGACGAGTTGATTCCCTACACCGATGCCAACTTCCGCACGCTGCCCGATCAACCCCATCGTGCCATGGCCGGCCTTTCCATGGGCGGCATGGAAACCAAGATCATCACCCTGAAGCATCTCGATAAGTTCTCACACATTGGCCTCTTCAGCGGCGGCAGCATCAGTCCGGGTGACATCTCGGATATGGCCGTATTCAAGCAGGCGAATAAGCTCGTTTTCGTCAGCTACGGCAGCCGTGAAGTCGACGGCAATAATGCCCGGCGTGGTGGCGATCCCAAGGCAAACGTGGAGGCACTCAAAGAAGCGGGGGTCAACAGTCATTACTACATCTCCCCGGAAACGGCGCACGAATGGCAGACCTGGCGGCGCAGCCTCCGGGAGTTTGCCCCGCTGATTTTCAACGCATCCGTCGCCGCCACACCGAACGCGTCGGGAGCGGTTGCGGTGAACGTCACGGGGATTTGGAAGAGCGAGTTTGATTCACAGGTCGGTCGCCAAAAATATACCTACACGCTCAAACAAGAGGGCACCAAACTGACCGGGAAAGCGAACTCGGAGGTTGGCGACCGGAAGCGCGAAGCTGAGTTGAAAGAAGGAAAAGTGGACGGCGATAAGGTGTCGTTTGTCGAGATGCTGGACTTCCAAGGGAATGAGATTCGCATCACTTACACGGGCTCGATCTCAGGAAAAGAAATGAAGCTCACCCGCGAGGTAGGAACTTTTGCAAAGGAGGACATTGTCGCCCAACGCGAAGCGACGACGGACGCAGCACCACTGGCTGCAGTGCGTCCAGCGGCGCAACCCGAACCGGCGAATCCCGAGGCTGCCGGTGCGCGCGCAGGCCGTCGAGGGGCATTTGGCGGCCCCATCACGCTCGGCCCCGATGACAAACGAGCGGTGCCAGAGGAGCCTGCAGGCTTTGACCAAAAGCGGGCCGGCATCCCGCAGGGTAAGGTGGAGATGGTCGAGTACGATTCCAAATCCGTGGGCAATAAACGGAAGGCCTACGTTTACACTCCGCCGGGCTACTCATCGGACACCAAATATCCCGTCCTCTATCTCCTGCATGGCATCGGTGGCGACGAACGTGAATGGGTTCGGAGCGGCCATCCCGAGATCATCTTGGATAATCTCATCGCCGACAAAAAAGCCGAGCCCATGATCATCGTGATGCCCAATGGCCGTGCGCAGCCCGATGATCGGCCGGGAAACAACGCCATGGCCACCGCGCCCGCCTTCGGCAAGTTCGACAAAGATCTGCTCGGCGATCTCATTCCCTTCATTCAGTCAAGATACTCAGTGAACCCCGATCGTGAGAGTCGAGCCCTGGCCGGTCTCTCCATGGGCGGCGGTCAGTCATTGAACTTCGGCCTCGGAAATCTGGACACCTTCGCTTGGGTGGGCGGATTTTCCTCCGCTCCGAATACCAAGCCGGCCACGGAGCTAGTGCCAGACGCCGCTGCCGCCACCAAGCAACTCAAACTTTTGTGGATTTCCTGCGGCAACAAAGACGGTCTCATTCGTGTCAGCCAGGGCGTCCATGTTTATCTGAAGGAGAAGAATGTGCCCCATATCTGGCACGTGGACGACAATGCCCATGACTTCCGCCATTGGAAGAACGCTCTCTTTCACTTCGCTCAGCGCGTTTTCAAAACGAAGGCCAACTAAACTTTCATCCGAATCCCTTGAAAAAGCTTTTCATCCTTCCAACCTATTTCTGCCTCTCTTCACTCAGTTTGGCAGACGACGCCACTAGCAAGGTAGCCCCCGCTGAAGTTGCCAAGCCCGGCCTCAGCCAGGCTTCATCGAATACTTCGAGCCAGAGCGGTCCCATCCGTGTGCTCTTTCTCGGCACGGAAGAGGGCGGCGGCCGCAAGCACTGCCACACGGTGATGCGGGACTTTGGCCGGGAGGCGTTGTGGTTCGATTACACGGCGGATGCGGCCCAAGTCACCCCGGAGTGGATCGCCAGGTTCGACGCCGTTTTGCTCGACGCTCCCGCGGCCACATTCCCAGTCCTGAACACGGTACCGCAGGCAAAAGTCGTAAAGACAGACTTCGCGAACATCAGTGGCAATCCCGCTCCAGAGAGCTTTCTCAATCCGCTCAAGGAAAAGCTGCTCGTGGCTGCCGGACCGCAGCGTCGGTCGGAATGGGAGCAGTTTTTGAAAAACCGCGAAGCCGAAAAACGCTCGGTCGATCCGAATGTCGCGAACTACGAGCGCCGTCCACAGCCGCTCACTTTCCAACATCCGATGAGCGTGAACGGTAGCATGGAACGGACGCAGGTTGCACCAGACCTGAAGCTCGAACTCTTTGCGGCGGAGCCAGACATCGCCAAGCCTATCGCGATGGCGTGGGACGCGCGGGGCCGCTGCTGGGTGGCTGAGACCAGCGACTATCCCCACGGCGTAAAGCCTGGCGGAGAGGGAAATGACCGCATCAAAATTTGCGAGGACACCGATGGCGATGGCAAGGCGGACAAGTTCACCGTCTTTGCCGAACATCTAAATATCCCAACCAGCCTGACCTTTGCCAATGGCGGGATCATTGTCGCCCAGCCACCCCGGTTCATTTTTCTGAAAGACACCAACGGCGACGACAAGGCCGATGTGCGGCAGGACTTCATGACGGGCTGGGGCATCGGTGACACTCATGCTCAGGCCAGCAATCTCCACTACGGCATTGATAACTGGTTCTACGGCTGCGTGGGCTACTCGGCCTTCGATGGCACGGTGGGCGGAGAGCGGAAGCGCTTCACGCAGGGCACCTATCGCTTCAAGCCCGACGGCTCGGCTCTGGAGTTTCTCCATCAGTTCACCAATAACTCGTGGGGTCAAAGTGCGAATGCCGCCGGCGATCAATTCGGGGGGACCGCCAATGGCGCGCCCATTTTCTACGGCGGCATTCCCGCCACCCACGTGCCCGCCGGGATGCGCGTGATGACGGCCAAAAAAATCAACACCGAGGAGAACGTCCACACCATCACGCCAAACTATCGTCAGGTGGACGTGATGGGCGGCTACACCGCAGCCGCGGGGTCAAATTTTATCGAGTCCGCCAAGCTTCCAGCCCGGCTCCAGGGGAAAGCCATGGTGTGCGAGCCGACGATGAAAACCATCTCCCTCATGGACGTAAAGGCCAGCGGTGCCGGTGCGGTGGCGGGTGATGGCTTCAATCTCGTAGCGAGTTCTGATGAATGGATGTCTCCCGTCTTCGCTGAGGTGGGGCCGGATGGAGCGGTGTGGTTTGCCGACTGGCAAAACTTCATCATCCAGCACAACCCCACACCCAGTCAGAGGAGCGGCGGCTATGACGCCCGGACCGGTCGCGGCGGGGCTCACGAGAACGAGCTGCGCGATCACTCCCGCGGGCGCATTTACCGTGTAGTCTGGCGTGACGCCAAAGAACCTGCCGCTGTGCAGAAACTCAATTCATCCGATCCGGCCCAACTGATCGCTGCGCTGAACAGCGACATTCAAGAACGGCGGCTGTTTGCCCAGCGTCTGCTCGTGGAAGGCAAAAACACCACCGCCGTAGAGTCCCTGAAAAAGCTGGCAACGGCGAACGATGGATCCATCAGGGCACTGCACGCCCTGTGGACTCTCAAGGGCCTCAACGCTCTTGATGTTGCCACCTCCAACGCCGCTCTCCTGGCCAAAGATGGCCGGCTGCGGCGCAATGCGGTGCGGGCACTCCAGGCTGACGAGGCCGGGCAAAAAATGTATTTCGGCTCGGGCGTGGTGAACGATCCGGACTTGGTCACTCGATTGGCCGCACTGGTAAAACTGGCGGAATTTTCCACCACACCGGAGATTCAGACCCTCGTTAAAAGCCTCTCCGTGGACGGATCAATGCTGAAAGACGAGTGGCTGCGCGAAGCCACCCGCTTGCTCCGGCACCGGCACAAGGCGGAGGCTTCTTTTAAAGAAGGCCCGAACCTCCTGCCCAATCCCGGTTTTGAAATCACCGGCGCGGAGGGCCTCCCGGAAGGCTGGGTAAAAAACGACGACATCGGACGCAGCGGTCCTCTCCGTGTCCCATCCAATGCCAAGTGGCAGATGACCGATGCCGCCCACGGCGGAGTCAAAGCCGTGACATGCAACCTGTCGGAAACGAGTTTCTCCGCCCTATATGTCGAGGTGCCGCTGAAGCCTAACACCGAATACCGCCTCACAGGCTGGGTCAAGGCCGCCAACTTTTCCGGCGGACGGATCGGCATCAGTGACCGCCTCAGCCGCGTGGAGACCGAGCGTCTCACGAAGAGCGCCGACTGGACGCTCATTGAGTCCACCTACAACAGCGGCAACAATCCGAAGGCCGGCATCATGTTGTCGCACTACGGTAAAGGCGACAGCACCTTCGATGACGTAAAATTCTGCGAACTCATCCCCCAGTCCGAAACCGACACCGAGCCCGTCGTCGCTGGCGATGCCAAACGCGGCGAAAACATCTTCTGGAAGCACCCCGTCGCCGCCTGTGTGAACTGCCACATGCTCGGAGGCAAAGGCAGTCCCGTCGGCCCGGCACTGGATGGCATCGCCAAGACCAAGGACGAAGCCTATCTCACCGAAAGCCTGGCCGAGCCGAATGCCCGCCTCGCGGAAGGCTACACTGCCACTCCCGTCTCCCCCATGCCGCCGATGCGGCTCATTCTGAAGCCGCAGGAATTCGAGGACGTGAAAGCGTTTCTGAAGACACTGAAATAGCTCACGGATTTCCAACACTCGAATGGGTAATCAGGGTTGCCACCTTTTCATCTCGTTCATCCGGATGCTTCACTTACGATGCAACCTACGGGCCTCAGGGCCTCCTCGGTATCAAGGGTGATCGAAGCCATTCGATTCATCACCACCGTGTAGACGGTTTTTCACTCCCGCGATAGCGCTGCGCAGAGCGCTTCGATCCGTCTACCAAAACACACCGCGACAGGCCGGAGCAAAAAACTAACCGCTAAGATTCCCATCGGGGGGCGGTGGCATTCTTCACACATTCGATCGATGAACCACCCGCTTTTCGATTCCGGTGCATACGCCGCTGCGCCGTCTGCTTTCCTGACTCCGACACCGCACCTCAACTGTCCAGCCCTTTGAAACTGCGGATTGCCATAGCGCTTGTGCTTGCACTGCTCGTTTCGACCCCCATTGCCGCTCCGGATTCTCAGTATTCCGCAATGGCGATGCGTCTGATTAAGGCGGATTGCCTGTCGTGCCACAACGAGGAGAAGAGCAAGGGCGGATTGAAACTGACGAGTCGGGAGGCGATGTTCAAAGGGGGAGACACGGGAGTGGCGGTCGTGGAGGGGAAACCGGAGGAAAGTTTGCTTATCACGGCGCTGGCTCCCGATGCGGACCCGCACATGCCGCCGAAGAAGCAGCTCTCGACCATGAAGATCGAGTTGCTGAAGGATTGGCTTCGTGCCGGCGCTCCGTGGGATGCCTCCGCGCTCGCCGGACAGCCTTCGGCTCCGCGCCCTGTTGCGCTGGCTCCCCTGCCCGCTTCTTATCGGCCCATCATGGCCATGGCACTGTCGCCCGATGGTTCGCGGCTCGCGGTGGGATGCCGCAATGAAGTGGTGCTCTTCGACGTGAGCCCGACAGCGCTGACGTTTCGTGCCAGAGCCAGCGCGCATCTTGATCCTGTCCAGTCTCTGGCATGGACACCGGACGGAAAGCGACTGGTCAGCGGAGCCTTTCGCCGCGTGATTCTGTGGAGGGCCGATCCGCTCGCGCAAGAGCGCGAAATCGTCGCGGCGCTGACGGACCGCATCACGGCCCTGCGACCTTTGCGGGATGGTGCACGGCTGGCGCTGGCAGATGGACAGATCTCCGAAAGTGGAATGGTCCGGATTCTCGATCTCGAGACCGCCCAGATCGTCCGCTCGTGGCCTGCGCATGGAGACGCGATTTACGCGATGGCAGTAAGCGCCGATGGAAAATTGATCGCCACCGCTGGGGGCGACAAGCTCGTGAAGATTTGGGACACCACCGCGGGCAAGGAGATCGCGAAACTGGAGGCGCACTCGACTCAAGTTCTCGACCTCGCATTCAACCCCGACAGCACACAACTCGTTACTGCCGGGGCCGACCGACTGCTCAAAGTATGGGATGTGAAAACGCGGGAAAACACGATCACGATGGCCAGCAAAGCTGCTTCGTTCAATTCCGTGGTGTGGAGCGCATCCGCGGTATTTGCGGTCACCGACGACGGCGCGTTGCTCCGCTACAAGGATCTGAAGACTCACACGGGCGCGCAAAGCTCTGACACGGGAAATGAGCGCCAGCTTGGCCGCACAGACTCGCCGCTCTACTGCGTGGCAGTCACGGAAAATGGGGAACGCATCTTTGCGGGTTCGAGCGAGGGACACATTCTCGCCTGGGACAAGGATGCCAAGCTGCTACACGATATCGACGTGGCCACGGCCTCCACAGTCGTCAGCAACCCTCCGCCAAAATGATCGCACGACTTTGGCCAATCATGATTGCCATGGCGCTGGCGATTGCGCTCACGAGCGGAACCGTGGCGCAGGATGACGAAATCGCCGCACTGGTCGCTGAGCCTGCACAACTCCGGATCGGGGTCGGCCAGCGGGCCTCCTTTCTGATTACAGAGCGCCGGAAAAACGGGTTTGAAGTGGATGCCACAGAGCGCGCCACCGTTACCCTCAACGCACCCGAAAAGGCAGTGCTCGATTCCGCGGGAAGCCTCCGGGCACTGGCCACCGGAAACCTTCTCCTCACCGCCCGCGTGGGGGTTCAACACGTCGATATTCCCGTCGAAATCCTCGCGCCCTCCGGCGAACCCATCACGTTTTTGAGGGACGTGCTGCCGATTCTCGGGAAGGCCGGATGCAACGCCGGCGCGTGCCACGCGAAGTCCGATGGCCAAAACGGATTCCACCTTAGCGTCTTTTCCTTCAATCCAAAATCGGACTATCAGAACATCGTCCATGGCGCGCGAGGACGCCGCGTTTTCCCATCCGCTCCCGCAGAGAGCCTGCTCCTGCTGAAGGCGACACAGACCGTTCCCCATGAAGGAGGCGAGCGTTTTGAGCCCGGCTCAGATCCCGCGAAAACGCTCGCCGCGTGGATCGGCTCGGGGATGACCTACCGCCAGAAAAACGAGCCGGCATTGACCGGGGTCCAGGTCTTCCCTCACGAGCGCCGCTATCGCAAAGGCGCGACGCAACGGCTGGTCGTCCACGCACGCTACGAGGATGGAACCGTACGGGATGTCACCTCGTTGGCCGCATTTGCCTCCAACGACAAACAGATCGCTGCGGTCACCGAAGATGGAAAAATCACGGTGGACCAATTCAGCGGACAGGCAGTCGTTGTCGCGCGGTTCATGGGCATGGTGGGCGATTCTCTGGTGATGGTGCCGTCAGACAAGTTGCTGTCGGACGACTCCTACAAAACCGTGCCGGTTCGCAATTTCATCGATGAACTGGCCCTGGCACGCTTCCGGCAACTGGGCATACTCCCATCCGCGCCGTGCTCCGATGCCGAGTTTCTCCGGCGGGCGTCGCTCGATACCCTGGGCATCCTTCCCACGCCCGAGGAAGCACGCGCGTTCCTCGCCGATCCCGACCCAGAGAAACGCGCGAAGGCCATCGAGCGCCTGTTGCAACATCCCGCTTACGCCGACCACTGGGCCTCCCGGTGGGCCGATCTACTACGTCCCAATCCGGACCGGGTAGGCGTCAAAAGCGTTTACATTCTGGACCAGTGGTTGCGGGAGAGTTTCCGCGTGAACAAACCGTATGATCAGTTCGTCCGCGAAATTGTACTCACGCAGGGCAACACTCACTCTTACGGGCCGGCGGTGATTTATCGCGACCGCCGGGAGCCAGCGGAACTCACCACGATGTTCAGCCAGCTCTTCCTCGGCGTGCGGCTCGATTGCGCCAAGTGCCACCATCATCCGAACGAGAAATGGAGTCAGGAGGATTTCTACCAGATGGCCGCGTTCTTTGCTCCGCTGAAGCAGAAAGGCGGCGGCATCTCTGCACCCATCTCGGGCGGAAATGAGACTTTCTACGTAGGCACGGACAGCGCACTGAAACATCCCGTTTCCGGCGAAGTGATGCAGCCCAAACCGCCCGATGGACCGCCAGCTATAATCAGGGAGAAAACGGACCCGCGTCGAGCCCTGGCTGACTGGATGCTCGATCCGGCAAATCCGTTTTTCTCCCGCGCCATCGCCAACCGGGTGTGGAGCCACTATTTCGGCAAAGGCATCGTGGATCCGGTGGACGACTTCCGGCTCTCGAACCCTCCGAGCAATCCCGCGCTGCTCGATGCTCTCGCCGCGGAACTGGTGCGCGGCAAATACGATCTGAAGGCGCTCATGCGCACCATCATGAGTTCACACCTCTATCAATTGGCGAGCGAGCCGAACGAAACCAACGCCGGCGATACGCGGAACTTTTCCCGCTTCTATCGCCGCCGCATGTCCGCCGAAATGATGGCCGACGCGATCTGCGACATCACGGGAGTACCGACGAAATACCCCGGTCTTCCCGATGGGAGCCGCGCGGTGCAGGCGTGGACTTACAAAATCGAATCGCGAACAATGGACGCTTTCGGACGTCCAAACTCCAGCAGCGACTGCCCCTGCGAACGGAACATGAGGCCCGCAATTGCGCAGGCGTTGCATCTCATGAATTCGGACGTGCTGCATGGAAAGCTGACGAGCAAAGAGGCAACGTCCCGCCCGCAAAAACTCGCGGCAGGCACCGCAT
>JAYUWZ010001115.1:0-2524 GCA_043753265.1 Verrucomicrobiaceae bacterium | reverse complement strand
GGTTCTTCGAGCAGGCGCACATCAAGGACGTGGGAGCTTTTCTGAAATGGACCGTAAACCCCCGCGACGAGGTTGCGTTCAAGCGCATGGTGCGCCTCATCCCCGGCATCGGCCCGCGCAGCGCCGACAGCCTGTGGGAGAAGGTGCTCGCCACGCTGCTCAAGGCAGGCGTGCGCGGCCCGGATGAAACGAACGCCCTCGCCACCGAATTCGTACCCGCAGCCATCGCCATCGAGCCCACAGCGCCGGGCGAGCCTGCCGTAGTCGTGCCCCTGGCCCCAGAGCCACAAGCCGCAGCCCCCTCACCAGCAAACGCCGAGAGCGACGAAGACCCCGACTGGGACATTCCCGACGACGCCACCGAGGCTCTGCCGGAATCGATTGCAAATCCATGGGAAGGCGTGCCGTCCATCAAGGCGCTCCTCCTTCCGCACAAAGTCCCCGCCAAGGCCGAGAAAGCCTGGCAGCAACTCGCCTACACGCTCGACGAACTGGCACCCGGTGGAAAACTCGCGCCGCCCTCGCAAATGATCCACAGCGTGCTGGAGGCCGTCTACGACGACTACGCCCGCGCCCAGTTCCCCAACTACGACCAGCGCCGCGAAGACCTCAATACCCTCGCCCAGTTTGCCCAGCAGTACGACAACCCACAGGCCTTCCTCGACCAGCTAGCCCTCCTCACCAGCCTCGATACCGAGTCCAAGCCTGCGCAGGACGACCCCGAGCGCGTCACTATGTCGAGCGTCCACCAGGCCAAGGGGCTCGAGTGGAAAGCCGTCTTCGTCGTGTGGCTCGCCGATGGAAAATTCCCCAGCTCCAGCTCGCTGGAAGACAGCGCCGCCATCGAGGAAGAGCGCCGCCTCTTCTACGTCGCCGTTACCCGCGCCAAGGACGAACTCTACCTCTCCTACCCCTGCATGAACTTCTCGCAAGGCTACGGAGACCCGCTCCAGCGCCCCTCCCGTTTCCTAAACGAATTCCCCCGCCACCTCGTAGAAGAATGGCAGGTAGGCAGCTCGCACTGGTAGAGCCTTTTTCGCGACCTGGTTGGAATCGCTATTCATCACGCAGGCATCCAGCGCTACCAAACTTCGCGTAGAATTGCGGGGCGCAAATCTGGAGTGCGGAGCTTGCTCTGAGGTTTACCCACAAGCCGAACCGCCTTTCGCTGCGGGAATGGGATTTTGGCTATGCGCCTGGATCGCCTTTCATCACGCTCATTGCGGCAGCGGATTCGTTTTCGGCCGCCTGCTTGCGCTCCTTGCGGATCTGCCTGAGCTGGCGGTAGCCGATCAAGCGGCGCTTTTGCTCATCCCAGAAACGGAAGGAAAGCGATTTGAGGCTGGTCACGAACGTAATGGGTTTCACCTCGTTGAACATCGGGTGCGCATCGTGGCAGCGCTCCAGATTGTAGTTCGGGATGCGAGGGCTGAGGTGATGAATGTGGTGATAACCGATGTTGCCGGAGAACCACTGAAGAATTTTCGGCAGCTTGTAGAACGAGCTGCCTTGGAGGGCGGCGGCCGTGAAATCCCACTCCTCCTCACGCTCCCAATACACGTCCTCGAACTGGTGCTGCACGTAGAACATCCACACGCCGAGGGTGCCCGCCACCATGGTGACGCCGATCTGAATGAAGAGATAAGGCAGGAAGCCGAATGCGAAGATGAGGCCCGTGGCCATGCCTGCGATGAGGAGGTTCATCCAGTAAACGGAAAGCTTCTCGCGCATGTTGGCCCTGGAGGCTGGGAAGCGCTGGTGGATGAGGAAAAGATACAGTGGCGCAATACCGAAGAGAACCACAGGATTCCGCGCAAGGCGATAGGCGAAGCGCTTCCAGCGGGAGGATTTGAGGTATTCCTCCACGGTCATGGTCCAGATGTCGCCGGTGCCGCGCTTGTCGAGGTCGCCAGCGTTGGCATGATGGACGGAGTGCTCCCAGCGCCAGTGGTAGTATGGTGTGAGGGTGAGCAGCCCGGTGATGAAGCCGATGATGTCATTGGCCGCGCGCGACTTCATGTAGGAGCCGTGGCCGCAATCGTGAAAGATGATGAAAATGCGGACGAGGAAAAGGCCTGCGAGAATCACCAGAGGCACGATGAGCCAGTAGGAAACAGAGAGGCTCAGGTACATCAGAAACCAGAGCGCCGCGTAGGGAACGAAAGTGTTCGTCATCTGCCAGATTGCCCTCGGGAGGGAGGGCTTCTGATATTCAGCTACAATCTTTCGCCATGCGGCGGTGTCTGTTTTTGTTTTGCCGGATGGTGCCGGAACCTCGCTGCTCATAAATTCGATGGTCTTTCTGTAGTGGAAATGAAGTGGTGAACCCCTGACATCTACGCCTGATACAGCAGAAGTGATGCAAGCCTTCCGTCAGGATTTAAAGCGAAAGGCCGGATTGGCAACCCGCTCATCGATCTGGAACGTGCTCGAAACACCGCTGCGACAGATGGAATGCAGGGCTCAGGTAAACCATTCGCACGCGGTATCGCGAAAGCGAGCGGAAACACGCTCAAAATCAACG
>JAYUWZ010001114.1:0-2527 GCA_043753265.1 Verrucomicrobiaceae bacterium | reverse complement strand
GTCATCGCGGAGGCGATGGCCGCGGGCAGGGCAGTCATTGCAACCCGCGGGGGAGGGGTGCCGGAGATCGTTGAGGATGGGGTTACTGGTTTGCTGGTAACAATGGGAGACGACGCGGAACTTGCTGTCGCCATCGCCCGCCTTTTGAATGATGAGCCATTGCGCGCCACTCTCGCTGCCAATGCCAGGGCATTCGCGGCCCAGGCACTTACTATTCAACGCCAGGCATCGCAAGTCATGGAGATCCTCGCGCCTTTATGCAGGGAAAAGAGGCCCCTCCATTCCAGTGAGGGCGGAACGATGCGCCCCATCGCTCAGCCTAGGGAATCGTGAGCTTCAGTCTGAAATACCGTGCTGTCGCGTTCGCCACGTGAAACTTGTACCGATGGATCACTCCACCAGTCGCTGGGTTGGTAACCGGCGGATCAATGGCGTCGGGATGTGCCTCACGCCAGGTGTTTGGTGCGAGTGTGGGGCTTGCTTCCACGCCGGTATTCACATCCGTCGCCATGGCGCTTTTTTCAAATTGGAACACGAGAAAGTCGCCCGCAGGATCCCGCTCCACGGTTACCCTCGGCAACCGTACTCGTTCCTCCGATCGAATGACCACATGGGGGTTCAGTCCGTGCAAATACTCCGTCAGGTTATTCACCCCGTCGCCATCGGCGTCGCGGAGCATCAGCGCGCGAATATCATTCAGCGCATCTCCGCTAAAGTGCATTGCCGCCCAGGCTGCGAAAGCAGTGTTCAGAGTGATTACCGCCGGTGCACTGGTCACCGATCCTGCTGCGTTCATTACTGTGACCGTGTAGCTGCCGGCGGTCTCGTATCCCACGTCGTCCAGATGCAGCGTTGGCCCCGAGCCATTGGGCACTGGAACCCCATTCTTGAACCACACAAAAGACTGCGGCCCTGCTCCCGTGGTGGTTACCGTGAGATCCACGCTGGCATGCTGCGCCATGCTCTGGTTCACCGGGCCTTGCACGATCGCGGGACCGGCCACACTAGGCGCGGCTCGCACTTCGATTTCGCGCAGGACCACTTGGTGGTAGCCGGTCTGACCACCCGCTATCTGCACATCCTGTGTGGCTCCGCCGCCATACGTCGCATCGTTTACCACAAGACGCAGCCTGTTCGTCGTGACCGCGGGGAAATGGTGCTCAAAGATCCAGCGGTCACTGAAAAAACTGTCGACCGTGCAACGCACCGGGGGCGTGTAGACCTTCCATGTTTTCGTGGGCTCCACGACGTGCTCGATCAGCACCCACGCAGAGCCATCCCAATACTGCAGTTCGTAGTCGAGCAGGGTGCTCATCTTCTGCCAGGGCACGCCAGCATAGAGGATGACGTCGGAAATCGCAGCAGCCTGGGGCAGGGTGATTTCAATGGTGCAGGGGAACTCGGCCACATTGCTCATCCAGGGTTCGTCCGTGCTGCTCTTCGCGTAATGCCAGTTCTCCAGCTTGCCGTTGACCATCTTGGTCGTGCTGTTGGGAATCCCGCTCCCCGCGGGGTGCAGGGGGGAGCCACTTGCTTGCACAACCACTCCCGGCTGCGCCGCGAGATTTTCCCCCAGCGCCTCGGGAACCACTTCACAGCTTTGCCCCGCAGCCAGTCGCACATAGGTCGGCAATTCGCTCACGGGCAGCCGCACGCTGCCATTCACCACAGGGAGCGTCGCTTCCACGCCAAATGGCGATACCACGCGAATCGTTTCGCCGCCGGAGATGGCCAGACGGACAGACCCTATGGGGTTGCCACCGCTCATGAAGGCCGCCACCTTTTTACCGGGGCCGGTGAACAGGTTGCCGATGTAGCGATGATGCGCCGCGCTGCCGAAATCGTAGGCGCGAGAGTAGGTCGTGCCATACAGTTCCTCGGACCATACGCGCATCAGGCTCGCCGCGGGATTCAGCCCTCCATCTTCATTCTGCCACCACGTCGGCACGTCCCAGAATCCATGGCTCTTGTCATACCAAAGGTGGTTGTGCTCTTTCGGGATTCCGTGCTGTTCGTAGATCATCATCTGCAGCATCGTCCATCGCCCCTGCAAGCGTGGCTGGTAGGAGCCGTATACCGCAGCCATGTATCCCTGCTCCGTCTGCCATTTCTCGATGCCGCCCAGCCCAAATTGGGTGAGAAGGGCTTGAAGATCCGTAAGGGTCTGCCGCGTCAACCATGGGTCGCCATTCACGCAGTTGTAAGCGTGAAAGGAAAAGACGTCGAAATAGCCTTTCCCATAGGTCAGGTAGTTGGTGAGCCAGCTTTTCATGGCAGGCCCGATGGACGTCGCACCCGGGCCCACGACTTTCAGATTCGGGTCCACCGATTTCACGAGCTGGTAAAACGGGCGCAATTCAAAGTAAGCGGCGTAGGTGCCCGTGCCCGACTGGTCGGGCTCGTTCTTTCCCTCCCAGTATTTCACGTCATTTTTGAAGTGCTCCACGATTTGCCTCACGCCCTCCGTGTTGCTTGCGCCATTCGGGAAGGCCACGAGGAGCTCTCGTTTGCGCACGGGGTCAAATGG
>JAYUWZ010001113.1:0-2527 GCA_043753265.1 Verrucomicrobiaceae bacterium | reverse complement strand
CCATCGCGATGTGCCTGGGCCAATCCGCGCTGCTCGCCGGGCCGTATTCCAAGGGCTTGGACGATCCCGCCAACGGCTACGATGCGCCGGTGCCTGGTTTCGTCGGCCCCGATGGCGAGGGCCGTGCGCGGCTCGATGACGGATTCGGCGTATTCTCCAACCCGCGCAATTACCCCAACCCGATTTTTTTCGGCTGGGCCACAAGCTGGACGAATTACGTGCGCGCGGATGACGAGCCGGGTTTCCGCGATGCCGACCTCACGCTGGGCCCGGTGACGGGCGAGGTGTTCGATGTGGTGGCGCTAGGCGATCTCGATGCCACGGAGATCGGCAGCGGCGCTCCTGTGGGACAAATCACGCTTCAATTTGCGGGGGCTGTCCAGACACAGCCTATCTGTAACCTGCCAGGTGCTGATTTCGTGATTTACGAAAACGGCACTGTGGCGGGGACGGACACCGGTGGCTCCGGGGTGGGCGGTGTCTTTGCGGAACTGGGCTTCGTGGAAGTATCGTCGGATGGCGTGAACTTCGCCCGCTTTCCCAGCATCTCGCAAACGCCCAGCGCGGTGGGGATGTATGGCAGCATCAACCCGACTGGGGTGTTCAACCTCGCGGGCAAGCACGTGAACGCGTACGGAAATTCATGGGGCACTCCGTTTGATCTCGCCGACCTCGTGGGCCATCCCATGGCGCTATCAGGCGCGCTGAATCTCAGCGAGGTGCGATATGTGCGGGTGGTCGATATCCCCGGCAGCGGCGCATACAAAGACTCCACCGCGCATTCCATCTATGATGCATGGATGACCTTTGGCTCCGGAGGGGTGGACCTCGAAGCTGTGGGGGCCATCTCCGTGGCGATGACCTTTGAGAAATGGCAGGATTTCCAGGGGCTTGTGGGCACCCAGCGCGGCGTGCTTTCCGATCCCGATGGCGATGGCGTCTCAAACCTCCTCGAATACGCATTTGCGATGCGCCCGCTCGTGGCCGATACTGAGTTGATGCCTTCCGCCGAGCAATTGAATGGCGCATTTGCGATGCGATTCCGCCGCGACACCCGCGCGCGGGATGTAAAAATCGAGGTCATTGGCACCCCGGATATGCACCAGCCATGGAACGTCATCGCGCGCTCCCAGCCCGGTGCCAATCTCACGCAGGTCAATCCCTTCACGCCCGTGATCGAGGATGTCTCGGCGAGCCATATCGCCAGCATTGGCGTCGTGCGCCGCCACCGTATTTCCGCCGCGCCCGGCATGAGGTTCCTGCGCATCGTTGTCTCACTCACGCCGTGACGACTCTTTATTCCAGAAGAGATCCAAGGAGCGCTTTCACCCTGCTCGAACTGCTCATCGTCGTGAGCATGATCGCCCTCATGGCGGTGCTCATCCTCAGCGTCATCCACCGTACCAAACGCGGTGCCAGTGCCACGCAGAGCGCGTCCAACTTGCGCACCCTCGCCGCCGCCAATATCGCCCACCTCGGTGAAGCAGGCCGCTATGCGCCCGCCGACGACAAGCGCAACCTGCGCCGCTGGCACGGGGGGCGCAAGTTTGTGGGAGATAAGTTTGATCCCGCCGAGGGCTTCCTCGCGCCCTACCTTGGCAAGTCGCGATGTATCACGCCGTGCCCCCTTTTCCGCGACATGCTCAAGGGGACCGATACCTTTGAGGACGGCACTGGCGGCTACGGTTACAACGCTGCCTACGTGGGCGGGACTCCCGGCGGAAAATGGGCTGCCGACGGCACGCGGGAGTCCGCGCTCGCTGCCAATATCGCGCGACCGGCAAACACCGTCATGTTCACCTCCACGGCCTACGCACGCGCCAGTGGCCTGCAGGAATACCCCTATGCAGAGCCGCCATTTTGGGACTTTGGAAAAGGGGCATCCGGCAACCGGCCCTCGCCGACCGTGCATTTTCGGTTCAACGGCAAAGCGCTCGTCGCCTGGTGCGATGGGCATGTGAGCATGGAATCCCCGGTCGAGCGCCCTGCGGGCACGAATCCCCACGGCGGCAGCGTGGAAGGCAAAAATCTGGGCTGGTTCGGCCCCGACGAGAATAATGGATATTGGAATCCGGGATACGAACCGGCGAAATAACCAAGTGCTGGTGTTCTCCAAGATTTTGAGTAGCTTGGCATCTAATGACTGTTATTGAAAAGATCGTTCGAGGTGTCCAGAGCCTGCCGTTGCGCGAGCAGGTCGAAGTAGCACGCTACGTTCATCGGCTCAGTATTGCTACGCAGGACGAACGAACGGCGGTGCTTCAGCGAACGCATGGGGCACTGGATTCGGCTGATGGTGATATTTTCGAGGAAGCGATGAATACTGCGCGCCGCTTGGAGTCACATGGCTGACCGTGCAACTGGCATCTGTGGGGAGATTGGGTGGATGGGAAATCTCTAACGAATCTTCCCCGATTTGGAGCGTGAACGCCTTATACGTTTTGATAGCAACTGGAGATGAACGATGAGGCGGGCGAAGCCTTGGAGTGCGCGTGGCAGAGTGTAACGGCGACACCGCCTTTGGAAG